>JBBRXR010000065.1:0-7250 GCA_038238485.1 Elusimicrobiota bacterium
ATAGGCGAGCAGCTCCTTCTCGTGAGCGCGGATCTCGTCCATGCCGAGTTTGTCGAGGTAGTCGAGCGCGGGCACGAAGGCCACCGCATCGGCGATGTTCGGCGTTCCGGCTTCAAATTTCTGTGGGACGTGAGCCCAAGTCGTTTTCTCGACGGAAACGATGCTGATCATCTCGCCGCCGCCCATGAACGGGTCCATGGCGTCGAGAATGTCGTAACGGCCCCAGAGAACGCCGATGCCCGTGGGACCCAGCATCTTGTGCGCGGAAAAAGCGATCCAGTCGGCGCCCATCGCCTGCACGTCGGTCTTGAAGTGCGGAACGGACTGCGCGGCGTCGATGAGCACCTTCGCGCCGACCGTTCGGGCCATCGCGATAATCTCCTCGACCGGCACGATCGTGCCGAGCACGTTAGACATGGCCGTCACGGCCACGAGTTTCGTGCGGGGGGACAAAAGCTTTTTGAACGCCGCGAGATCCACGTTGTAGTCAGCGGTGAGCGGCGCGACCTTGATGACGACGTTTTTTTCTTTCGAAAGCTGATACCACGGCACGAAGTTGGCGTGGTGCTCCATCGCCGAGATGAGGATCTCGTCGCCTTCCTTCAGGTTCTGGCGGCCCCACGCGTGAGCGACGAGGTTGATGGACTCCGTGGCGTTGCGCGTGAAGACGATCTCTTCGGGACGCGCGGCGTTGATGAAGCGGGCCACACGGGCGCGGGCGCCTTCGTAAAGATTGGTGGATTCTTCAGCGAGCGCATAGAGTCCGCGATGGATGTTCGCGTTGCTCTGGCTGTAATAGGAGGTGAGCGCGTCGATGACCGACTGTGGCTTCTGGGTGGTCGCGGTGCTGTCGAGATAGCAGAGCGGCTTCCCATTGAAGGAACGCGAGAAAATGGGGAAGTCCTTGCGGACCTCGATGGGGTTAAACTGCGTCATGGAAATCGGAGACGGCACGGGCGTTAAACGGGCGAAGGCACGTCGGAGAGGCGGACCATCACGTTGTCGCCTTCGACCTTCACTTCGTGCGTGCGGACCGGCTTCACGGCGGGCGGCGTAAGCGCGTCGCCGGTCTTCGGGTCGAAGCGCGCGCCGTGAAGCGCGCACACCACTTCGCCGTCTTCCACTTCGCCGGAGGACAGCATCGATTCGGCATGCGTGCAACGGTCATCCATCGCGTAAAATTTTCCGCCAAGCTGGACGAGGCAGACGTCCTGCCCGTTCACTTTCACCGCGAACGCGCCTTCCGCTGAAAAATCTTTCTTACCGCCGACGCGGACCCATTCGCTCATGGCCGCTTCATCTTCTCCTCCACGAACTGCCGAAGCCGTTCCTGGACGCTTTCAGAGGGGACTTCCGCGATCACCGGTTCGAAGAAGCCCTCAATGATGGCCTTCTCCGCGTTGGCGGGGTCGATGCCGCGCGTCTGCAAATAAAACTTCTGGTCTTCATCAATGGATCCCACGGCCGCGCCATGCGAGCACTTCACGTCATCGGCGAGGATCTCGAGGTTCGGGATCGCGTCCGCGCGGGCTTCGCGCGAAAGGAGAAGCGTCTTTGCCGATTGAAAAGCGTCGGACTGCTGCGCTTCCTTCTTGATGTAGACGAGACCCGAGAAGAACGAGCGGGCGGAACCCTTGAGGGCGCCGCGGTACTGGATGTCGCTCGTGGTTTTCGGCGCGACGTGGTTCTGAGTGATCCAGTTTTCGAACACCTGGGACTTCTCCCCGAAGAGAATGCCCAGAACCTTATTCTCCGCGCCCTGCCCTTCGAGGTTGATAATCGATTCGTTGCGGAACATTCGCGCGCCAAGGCAGACCGCCACGGCATTGAATCGGCTGAAGCTTTTCTGCGAGACGTCCTGGAACTGAAAGTGCGACGTTGCTTCGTCCCAGTTCTGCAGCGAGAAGAACGACGCTTTCGCGTTCTCCTTCATCTCGATGATGCTGAGGCTGCTGACGAACAGCGGCTGGGCCTCTCCGTCTTCACGCCCGGTCAGCTCTTCCCATATCTGCGCCTCGCAGGCTTCTTCCAGGAAGTAGAAATTGAGGGGGAACTGGGCCGTCTGGGCTTCGCCGCCAGCCGCCACGTAAAGATGGAGGGGCGCCTTGAGCACCTGTCCGCGCGGGATGAACAGGCAGCTCCCGCCGTTGGCCAGCGCGAGCGTGAGCGAACGGAACTTGTCCGTCTTCGCGCGTTCGACCGCCGCGGACCACGCCGCGCGCAACCGGTCGGCCTGCGTCGTCATGGCTTCTTCGAGTGTCATCCATTCGACGCCGCGTTCGCGGAACGCCTCGGGCATTGAGGACACCTGGCCGCGGGCGAGTTCGACGAAGCGCCGGGCGGGCATAACGCCGGCTTCTTCCGTGTCGCGGGTGAACGCGCGCAGGCGCGAGCCGAGGTTTTCCATGGATTCGAGCGTGAGGCTCGAGGACGCGCCGGGCGTGAGTTCGCCCAGGCCGATGTCGGCCAGCGGAATGCGCTTCCAGTGCTCTTCCTTGCCGGTCGGCCAGGGAAGCGCGCTGAAGTTTTTGAAGGCGGCCTGCCGCAACTCCAGCGCCCAGGCCGGCTCGCGCCGGTCGGAGGAAAGGGTTGCGATCGATGATTCGGAAAGGCTTTTTAAGGTGGAAGCGGGAATGGTCGCGGTCATGATCAGCCGATCGAACCTTCCATTTCAAGCTGCATGAGGCGGTTCAACTCCACCGCGTATTCCATGGGCAGCTCGCGAACGAACGGTTCAATGAATCCATTCACGATCAGGGACTGGGCGTCGTTTTCTTTCAGACCGCGGCTCATCAGATAGAACATCTGCTCGTCGCCAATCTTGGAAACGGTCGCCTCATGGCCAACGGCCACGTTCTTCTCGTTGATCTCCATCGTCGGATACGTGTCCGAGCGCGAAGCCTCGTCGAGAAGGAGGGCGTCGCAGCGGACGCTCGCCTTGCAGTGCTCGGCGCCCTTCTCGACGCGCAGGAGGCCGCGGTACGAGGTGCGGCCGCCGTCGCGGGAGATGGACTTCGAGAGAATGGTGGAAGTCGTGTGCGGGGCGACGTGGACCATCTTGGCTCCGGCGTCCTGGTGCTGCCCCTTGCCCGCGTACGCGATGGAGAGAACTTCGCCGCGCGCGCCCTTGCCCATGAGATAGACGGCCGGGTACTTCATCGTCAGCTTGGAGCCGATGTTGCCGTCGATCCATTCCACGGCGGCATCGGCGTAACACACCGCGCGCTTGGTGACGAGGTTATAAACGTTGTTCGACCAGTTCTGGATCGTGGTGTAGCGGATCTTGGAACCCGGAAGCGCCACGAGCTCGACCACGGCCGAATGCAGAGAGTCGCTCGAATACGTCGGCGCCGTGCAGCCCTCGATGTAATGAACAGTCGACCCTTCGTCGGTGATGATGAGCGTTCGCTCAAACTGGCCCATGTTTTCCGAATTGATTCGGAAGTAAGCCTGGAGCGGAATTTCGACGTTCGTGTTCTTCGGCACGTAAATGAAGCTGCCGCCCGACCAGACCGCGGTGTTGAGCGCCGCGAATTTGTTGTCGGCCGTCGGGATGACGCGCCCGAAATATTTCTTCACGATGTCCGGGTACTGCTTCACGGCGTCGTCCATGCCGAGGAAGATCACGCCTTGCTTCGTGAGGTCTTCGCGGATGGAGTGATAGACGACTTCGGATTCGTACTGCGCCGTGACGCCCGCGAGGAACTTGCGCTCCGCTTCCGGGATGCCGAGGCGGTCGAACGTGCGCTTCACGCCTTCCGGCACGTCCTTCCAGTCTTTCTCGGTCTTCTCGTTGGGACGGACATAATAATGGATGTTGTTGAAATCGAGCTCGGAGAGGAGCTGGACGTTGCCCCAGGTAGGCATCGGCTTGCTCTGATAGACCTCGAGAGCCTTGATGCGAATTTTGAGCATCCACTCGGGCTCTTTCTTCATCGCGGACATCGCCTCAATGAGGCGGCGCGTGAGACCCTTTTCGGATTTGAAGACGTTGATGATGTCTTCGTCGTGAAATCCGTACTTGTAATCTTCTTTCGGTGCGAGTTGCGGTTTGGACATAAGAACTCCTTAAATTTTCGCGGGCGTCGCGGCTTCCGACTCTTTCAAGACCCAGTCGTAACCTTTGCTTTCGAGCTCAGCGGCGAGCTCCTTGCCGCCGGATTTGATGACCCGGCCGCCGGCCAGCACGTGAATGAAGTCCGGCTGGACGTAATTCAGGATGCGCTGGTAGTGCGTGATGAGAAGGATGGAACGCTTCTCGGTGCGGTAGCGCGTGATGCCTTCAGAAACGACTTTGAGCGCGTCGATGTCGAGGCCCGAGTCGGTTTCGTCGAGGATCGCGAGCGACGGCTCAAGCAGCGCGAGCTGAAGGATCTCGTGGCGCTTCTTTTCGCCGCCGGAGAAGCCTTCATTAATGTAACGACCGGTGAAGCTGTCGTTGATGCCGAGCAGTTCGAGGTTCTTCTTGAAGCTGTTGCGGAACTCGATGATCGGCACTTCCTTGCCCCGCACGGCCTGAAGGCTCATGCGAAGGAACTTCGAGACGGGCACGCCAGGAATGGCCAGCGGATACTGGAACGCCAGGAAGAGGCCCTTGCGCGCGCGTTCGTCGACGCTAAGGCCGCTGATGTCTTCGCCTTTGAAAAAGATTTTCCCTTGGGTGACCGCGTACTTCGGGTGGCCCATGAGCACGTTGGACAACGTGGATTTTCCGGAGCCGTTCGGGCCCATGATCGCGTGGACTTCTCCGTCGCGGATCGTGAGGTTCACGCCCTTGAGGATCGGCTTGCCTTCCACGTTGGCGTGGAGGTCTTCAATACGTAGCAGGATGTTTTCTTCCATGACCTTCTTGAGGCTCCTTTATTTCAGACGGAACGCAGCGGAATGGTCGAGGCCGCGGCCTGACCATTGAGGCTTGCGAGCGTCTTGTTCGATAAAATCTGGTCGAGCGCGCCGTCGATTTCACAGCAGAGCATCCGGCTCACGCATCCATCCACTTCATGGCAGTTGTCGTGGCGATTTTCCGGCATCGTGCACAGCACCGGCTTCACGGGCCCTTCCAATGAATAGATGATCTGCGCCAGCGAGATTTCGCCCGGCGCGCGGCTCAGTCGATAGCCGCCCTGCGGACCACGCACGGCTTCCACCAGCCCACCTTTGCGAAGCCGCGAGAAGATCTGGACCAAGAATGGGAGCGGGATCTTCTGCGTGTCCGCGATGCGCGCCAGGGCCACGGTCTCTGCCGGACCCAAACGGGCCAGGCTGAGAAGGGCGCGAATCGCGTAAGTGGATCGGGTTGAAACCTTCATCATGACCGTTTCAGCGTACTATAGTTGACCTTTCTTGTCAACAATCAGGGCTGAGCCAATTCATCGATAGTGACTCTCACTGAGCTGTTTTTGTTTTGTGGCGGAACTAAGGCTGGAGGTCGAGGTGGGAATTCAGGGTTTCGAAGGTGACCTTGGGATCCTCGGTTTTGATGGCGCCCAGACCCTCGTCATGCGCCTTCCAGACGTCGGCCATTTGAGCGGCGTCGTCGATCGTGGAGCGAAGCGCCTCGTAGCGCGCGCATTCCGGAAGCGACAGCCCCTGCGCGCGAAATTGGTGCGTTTCGTCGCCCACGCTGAGGTTGAAGGTCACTGTAAATTCGTCGAGCGTCTCGCGGCGAAGGGCGGGACCGTCCGATAATTTAAGGCCCGCCTGCTTGACGAGGTCATTCCAGAGAGCGAGGTAGCGCTCCTGCGTCATGTGGCAAATTTTTCGGGTCGGCTCGCCGTTCTTCGAACGCGGATCATGGATGCTGGCCATGATCGAGATCTCGCCGTTCACGCAGCTGACAATCGCGCCGTAGGATTCCACACCCGAAAAACCGCCTTCGGCGCGGTACGAAACCTGGGAACGCGCCAGGACGCTGGCCGGGTCAGTGGAAAGAACTTCCACAGCGGCGGGAGAAACAGCGGCGCCGGCGGCGCGGGAAAGCGACGGCGTTTGCGCGGCCAGGATCAGGGCGATCAGAAGTCGTTTCCCGGAGTTCATTTCACCCTTCTCTTTGCAACGCAACGGCCGAACCGCCAGCTGAAAAGACGCGTTTTTTCCACCTTTGGTTAAAAAAGCTAGGCTTCAGGCGCGTTTCGAAATCTTCCTCGACGGAGGGGAATCGTCCCTAGAATGTTCAAGAAAATCCGGCAAATTCATTTCGTTGGAATCGGCGGCAGCGGCATGAGCGGCATTGCCGAAGTCCTCCTCAAGCTCGGTTATCGCGTGACGGGCAGCGACATCTCCCGAAACCCGACGTCCGAGCGCCTTCAGAAAATCGGCGCCATCGTGCACGTGGGGCACAAGGCCAGAAACATCGAAGGCGCCGACGTGGTCGTTACCTCGACCGCCATCGGCAAGACCAACGACGAAGTGAAGGAAGCGCATAAGCGCGGCATTCCCGTGATCCCGCGCATTGAGATGCTGGCGGAAATCGCCCGACTCAAATACACCGTCGCCGTCGCCGGAACGCACGGGAAGACCACCACCACTTCTCTCGTCGGACAAATCCTCCAGCATGGCGGGCTGGACCCCACTGTCGTCGTCGGCGGGCGCCTGCGCGCCGTCGGAACCGGTGGCGTCCTCGGCGCCGGCGACTATCTTGTGGCGGAAGCCGACGAATCGGACGGATCCTTTCTCAAGCTTTCGCCCACCGTCGGGATCGTCACGAACGTCGACGACGATCATCTCGACTATTACAAGACGATGGACCGCCTTGAAGACGCCTTTGTTCAATTCGCGTCGCACATCCCGTTTTACGGAAAAGTCTTTCTCTGCGCTGAAGACGCGGGCGTCCGCAAGATTCTAAAACGCCTCACGCGCCGCTTCGCGGTCTACGGATTTTCTCCCCAGCACGCGATCTGCGCTTCGGACGTCGTCCTCGATGAATTTGGATCGAATTTCGACGTCCTCGTCTCGGGCAAGAAGCTCGGTCGCATCCATTTGCCGCTCGCTGGCCGCCACAACGTTCTCAACTCGCTGGCCGCGACCGCGGTCGGGCTCCACCTCGACGTTCCCTTCGCGACCATCGCCGAAGCGCTCGCCTGTTTCGAAGGTGTCGGCCGCCGCATCGAACTCAAGGGCGAGGCCGACGGCGTCACCGTGGTCGACGACTACGGCCATCATCCCACGGAGATCCGCGCCACCATTTCCGGTGTGCGCGGTCGCTGGCCGAAACACCGACTCGTTGTTCTCTTCCAGCCGCATCGGTACAC
>JBBRXR010000066.1:0-7238 GCA_038238485.1 Elusimicrobiota bacterium
CCATGAAATCGTAGCCGACGATCTGACTATCGCGGTTGCGCACCGCGTGGGACGTGTCGAGCTGCAAGAGCATTTCGTGCACGTCGAGAATTGTGAAGCGGGGGGCCGGTTCAGCGCCGACCTTGAAATTGAGGAGCCGCGGCAGGCCGATCATCGACACCGCCCACGCCTGAACGTCGGTCGGGAAGCGGTCGAGATAGATGTTGGTTCCGCGCGCGACGCCCGGCCGGTAGCCGGCATGGAAGCGGTGCGACGGCGCGTCCCAGAAATTGGTGAGAAGGAAGGTCAACGCGCTGTCCGACGCGGTGCGGTATTTCGCCTCGCCGGTGGTCGTGGCGATGCTGTCGAGGAGCGCCACGGCGTCCACCTGGTGTTCGGCCGAAAAGTTTTCCCACATCAGCGCGCCGTCGGGGAAGGCCTGGAAGCCGGCGGGTGTGCCGCGCGCGGGACGCGGACCGTGGCGGATGCCGCCTTCGCGGCTCTGCATCGCGAGCGCATAATCAGCGGCGCGGCGGGCCATCGCAAGAAGCTTGTCGGCGCCTTCGGCGCGCGGATCGCGGAGATAAAGATTCAGGGCGGACTGGCCCAGGTGAAGAATGGCGCCGGAGTCGACGCGGTTCTCGGTGACGCGCCCGTTCTCGGAATTGACCGCCGTCACCCAGATGGTGAGCGGCACGGTTTCGCCCTTGGCATTGAGGGTCGTGACCTGGTTGGTCGTCGGCCAGCGGTCTTCAATGCGCAGAAGAAGTTCGCGCGCCGCGCGCACGTCGGCCGGGCGGCCGGTGGATGCGAGAGACTGGGCGGAGACCGCCGCGTCGTAAAGGATGCTCCAGTTGTCGATGATGTTGTCGCCGCGGTTCGAGCGCGGGAACAGGCGGCCATCGACGGCCTGACGCGTGTAATCGTAGCCACGGTTGGCGACGCCGGTGATGTTGTCCACGTCCGCACGAGGCGCGACCGGTGCGCCCTGAATCGGGACCGGCGCGTTCGGATCGCGAGCCGGCGCGGGCTCGTTGGGCGCGCGGAACGGTCCTTCGGAACGGTACGTGCCGCGCCACGACGGCGGCGGAAGCAGGAAGTTCATGGAACCGCCGCGTGCTTTGGGCAACGCGGGGTTGAAATTGATGACGTCGCGGATGCGGCGCGACGAGTCGCCGAGGCGCTCCATGATGCCGTCGACAGTGAGGGCGTCGGGCGCAAGCCACGAGCGTTCCACGGCCCGGTTGTAGCGCGAGTCGAGGCGATCCGCGAGTCGGCGATCGGCGCCAGGGACGCGGATTTCCGGCGCGGGCACGGGGATGCGGGCGAGATCGAGCGTCGTGCGGCCCATCTCACCGCTCTCGCGAACGCGGTTGGCGCGGAAGCGCGAGCTCACCAGGTTTCCGAGGGTGTCTTCGAGGCCCGCGCGCGAGCCCGTCACGATTTCAAAGCGGAGCGGAAGCTGCGGCAGAAGCGGGAGCTTCATCAGGCCCAACATTGCGTTGACGGCCGTCAGGTCCTGGTTGCCGGTGCCGACGAAGACGCGAACGTTGTAAGGCGTGCCATCGGTGCGGCCGAGCTCAAAAAGTTTTTCCAGGTCGAGCGGATCGGCGATGCGGCCGTTCGCGTTGACGCCGATGCCCGCGGCGCGCAGGTGCGCCAGCACGTCCGGTGAAACATAGGAAAGCTCGTAATCGACACGGGCGCGGTTCGTATCGAGGAAATCGATCAGGTCGTCGCGGTCGCGGAAGCGGGCGGCACCGGCCGCGCCGTCGTTGTGCACGAACCACGTGCGCGGGTCCACGCCGACGGCGTAGGTGGTGCTGCGAAGTTCCTGGTCCACTTCGCCACGGCGGCGGCCGGCGGCTTCGGCGCCGGCGGCTTCTTCGGCGAGAAGACGTGTGTCACGAACGCCGTCCGCGGCGCGCGCGGTTTCCGTCCGCAGGCCGTCGCGGGCAGAGTCCGGCAGCGTCGGTAGCGCTCCGTCGCCGCTTCCCACGCGGAGACGAGCATCAAAAATGGCGCGCTGAGCGGCGGCGACGGCGCGCGCCGCCACATCCGCCGCGGGCTCGGAGAAACCGCCGAGGCGGAGGAGCTGCTGAATTTCTTCGGCCAGTTTCGGACGTTCCGGGCCGCGATCGTCGAACGGCGCGGGAATGACGGGAGCGACCGGCGGCACGACGGGCGGATTGACGCGAACGCCGCCAGGGCCGCCACCAGGTCCACCGCCGGGGCCTCCGGCCGGACCGACCTGCGGAGCCACGGGAGCGGCGGCGAGCGCGTTTGCGCGCGGTTCAACCGCGGCGCGTCCGCCGACCCGGAAGCGCTCGCGTACGGCGTCGTACTCCCGGGCAATCTCTTCACGAATAGCGAGGATCGAACGCACCTGCTGCGGCGAGATCGCGTGCCCGGCGGCGACTTCGCCCGCGAGCGCGTTGCGGCCGGCGGCGTCGAGCAGAAGCGACATCCGGCGCGGCTCGTCGCGTTCTTTCTGGGCGGCGGCGGATTTATCGCTCGCGGTGCCGGCAATAATCTGGGCAAGCTCGGCGCGTTCGAGGGCGGTGAGCTCGCGTCCAGCGGAGAGGCGGGCGAGCACGCCTTCGGGGCCGTCGAGCAGTCGAAGTGAGCTGTCCATGTGGCGCGAGCGCGCGGCGTAGCCCATGAACTGTTCGAAAGTTACGTCGCGGTTGCCCGTGAGACGGGCAGCGGCGTCGAAAAGGACCGTGTCGAAAACGTTCAGGTTGACGTCGCGGTGGAAGTACTGGTGGACCAGTTCCTGGCCGGGCGCGAGGATGCTGTCGAGGACTTTTCCGCCGGACTCGATGACGCTCAGGCCGGGGTTGTCCTTGTTGCCTTCAATGGCAGCCAGGTAGTTGTGGAAATAGTGGAAGCCGAACACCGCATCGACCGACGTGCCGGCGGCGAGCACGCCTTCGATTTCAGGGCCGAGCCACACCATGCCGAACCAGGAATTGATGGTGGCGGTGCCGAGGTTCTGACGCTTCGGGTTCACGACCTCGTTCTTGCTGTTCACTTCGTAAGCGACGAGCACACCGGTGGGCCCGTACACCCGGCCCAGCGCGCGGGCGCGTCCCGACCAGCGGGACCACGACATGGCGCTCGTCATGCTGCGCACGGAAGCGGCAACCGGGCTGTCGCGCGCCGAAACGCGCTGACCGAGGAGCGATGTCTCGATGAAGTTGAGGCGCTCTTCGGTGCGATCGGCGAGAGACACGGGACGGAAATCGGCTTTGTCGGTGGCGGGCAACGCGGGCTCGCGAAGGACTTTTCCATTCAGAGCGGCCTGAACGAAGGCGGCGATCTTGGCGAGGTCGTCTTTCGAAATCTCGCCGCGACCGTAGGCCGCGATCGCCTTTTCCTGAACCTCGATCATCTGCGCATACGTCAGGAAGTGCGGGCGAATGGCCTGAACGGCGGGCGGCACGGCGCCGGCCCAAAGCTGGTCGAACAATCCCCCCGCTCCCAGCGCGCGATTGTCGCGCGATTCCGCGGAATGGCCGCGGAAGTGGCCGAAGCTCGCCATGAGGCTGGCGAGAACGAGACCATTCACGAAGTTGCTGAGCGTGAAGAACGCGCTGAACACGTGGAGGTGCAAAAGCTGGGGGGCGAAGAGCACAACGGCGCCAACGAGAACGGCCATCGTGAGACCCGAGAGGATCGCCACTTTGCGGCTGGATTCCGGTTTCTTCAGGTTGACGCCCATGCTCGATGGCAGCATCGCGCCGGCGGCGAAGGCGGCGACGAAAAGCATGATGCGGCTGGGAATGTCGGTTCCCGTGAAGGGCTGGCTGAGAAGTGAGGACACGGCGAGGATCGGGTCCGGCGTGGCGATGAGGGCGGCGGAAGCCACCAGCAAGACCACGGCGATAATGCCGATGACGACAAACGCGCGCGGATTGGGTGGTGAAAGCCCGCTGACGCGACGGGCCGCGAGGCTCGCCAGGAAAATCAGCACGACCACGGCGACGAGGCCGCCCGTGATGTAGAGGGCCACGCTCTGGGACAGGAGGCCGGCGGCGACAAGACCCGCCGCGGCGACGCCGCGTCCCCCCAGGGTGCTCATGAGCGCGAGCGGCAGACGTTTTCTGAGCAGGCCAAAGCCCACCGGGATCACAGTGAAGATCGGGATGATTAACAGGAAGTCCCACAACGTACTGATCCCTTGTCCGATGCCGCGCAGAATCCAGAACGGCAAAAGAATGAGGCGCGCCGGCCAGGCGATGAAGAAATTTCCTTCGAAGGCGACGCGGTTGAGCCAGCCGGCGGTTTCCTGACGACGCTGAACGCGCGCCTGTGACATCCGGAACATCGTGCCGGCGATGACGTCATCGGACACTTCCGTCGATTCGAGGATCGTCGAAATCAATTCGAGACGCTTCTGCGTCTCCCCGCCACGTCCGCGAAGCTCGGCGAGCCGGGCGGTTCCGGCGTCATCGAGATCGGTGCGTTCGGAGAGCTGTCCGAGCTCGGCGAGTTCGTCCTTGAGCGCGCGCGACTCCGCTTCAAACGCGTTTCGCGTTTCCTTGCGGAGCATGAAGCTCTGGTCCGGGTCGAGAAACATCGCCATCGGCACGTCGATCGCGAAGATGGCGAAGCCCATGAGAATTTCGAGAAGGTGCAAAGCGAGGTAGATGACGCCGAGCGGCAGGGCGAAGATCGACGATAAGCCCGAGATCTTGCCGAAGGTTCCGCGAACGTTGTTCACGTAGTGGTGAAGAAGTCCCTTGTGCGCCTTGTAGCGGCCGGAGAGCGTCTGCTTTTTCAGGTCGACGTAAAGCCGGAGGATCTGGCGGTAGCTGAGCGACTGCGCGTTGAACTCGGCCGACGGCGCAAGATAACCCAGACGCCGGGCGATGTCGGCGATCTCTTCGGCGCGGAAATGCGACGCGGCCATGATGGCCCGCAGGAGGCGGCCGCGCGAAAGGAACGCGAAGGCGGGCGCCCGACCGCGGTCGTCGTCGATCTTCACGCCGAGCCACTTGCTCACACGAATGGTTTCCCCGTTCTCGCCCTGAATGGTCGTGTACGGCGACACGCGCTCAATCAGCGGGCGCACCCACCACGCGACGCCGACGCGATAGATGAAAGGAATGGCGCCGACCGTGACGGGCACGATCAACACGAAGGACAAAGCGAAGAGCAGCGGGATGTGCTGCGCGGCCATGCCGAACACCTGCAGGCCGGCGTAATGCGTGGTGCCGATGCCCAGCGCGGCGGCGATGGACGGATAAAGGAAGAACGCCCCGACGAGCATCCCGATGATCAACAGGCGCGAGAGCCAGCGCATCGGTGCGCCGCCGGGAAAAACGTTGAGGCCGGGCGCGACGCCGCCGGGCGGCGCGTTGCCGAGGTCCGTCGGCGGGGCGAACGTTGGCGGCAGAGCGCCGTCGTCGGTGGTGCCGTTGGCCGTCGGCGGATTGATCGGCGGCGTGGGCGGCGCTTCTTCTCCCGCCGCGTTGACAATGCGGCCCGTACGCCAGCCGCGGAACGTCATGATCGAGAGAGCGAAAAGGAACGGGGCCATCACCCATCCGAGAAATCTACGGCCCGTCTCGGCGGCGGGCGTCTCTGTGGCGGCGCGCTCTCCGGCCGGCGCCTCGGTAAGGGTCGCGGGCTCCTCAGGCTGAACCTGCGTCTGTGCTTCGGGCCCGCCCTGCGGAACGACGGCGGGAACGATGGCACGCGGCGCCGGCGCGGTTTCAGGTTTCGGCAACGCGCGGTTGAGCTGAATGGCCGTGCCCTTGGCCTTCTTCTCCAGCTCGGCGCGGATCTGCACGCCGACGTTGGCGTCGCTGGAGCGCGCTTCGATGACAACCGAGACGGTTCCATTGGGAACCGTGAAAACAGTGCGGGCCGGGTTCATCCAGCCGGACACGGACACGTCGCCGTTCTGAGAAACCGTGATGATGCGGATCTGGGCGGTGACGCCGTTGGGCGCGGTAATGACCGGCGTGATCGCGGCGCTCGCGCCGAGTTCTTCGCCCGTAAAAGTGATGCCGACGCGAGCGGTGGCGCCGCCGTTGTCATTCTGGAGCCCGGCGTCTCCGAGCGCTTTGTCGATCTGGTTTTCCAGTTCACCCGCAACGACACCGAGTGCGAAGATCTCGAGCTTCACCGGCGTCGGAGAGACTTCAATGAGGCTGATGGCGACCGGCGCTTCGGCCTTGGCGCGCGGCGGCGTGGAATCGATCGGAGCCGCGACCGGCCCGGTCGCGCGGCCGCCGCCACCGGCACCGACGCCGGCGATTAATTTGATGCGGACGCGGACGCCGCTAAAGAGTTCGATCTCCGCTTCGCCGTTGGGAAGCAGCAAGCGAATGCGGGCGGGAAGATATTGGTCGATAAACGTCTGGTACGTCATGAGTTCCCAGATGACCATCCGCTCCGCCAAGGACAGGCCATCCGGCCGCTCGACGGATAACGTGTTGACCGTGCCGAGAGCGGGAACAATGAGACCGCGCGCATCGGCGGCGGGCTGAACCTCGCGGCCGGCCGCGTCGACGAAAATCACGGAGACGCCATCGAACGGCGCGGCGGGCGTTTCTACCTGGAAGAGGCCGCGGTTGCCGGTCTGCGCCGCGGACTCCGCGACCATCTGCGTTCCGTTCGTAAATCTGAATTTGACCTGCTGGGCATCGGGAATGGCGACGACGACGCCGATCTGAGGACCGGCGAGCTCGGGCGTAAGCGGGGTGAAAAGTCCCGCATGCTGGGGATCCGGAATCAGCCCGAGACCGGGGTTGGTCTCCGGATTTTCCGGACGCGCGAGGCCTTCTTCCTCTTCTTTCTTCTTCTCTTCCTTGTCGGTCCGCTTTCCGGAGCTGATGAAAAACGCGGCGGTCGCGGCGAGCGCACCGGACAGCGCGGCGGCGATTCTCTGCCCGGACGTCTGCCACGTCCATCCGTCGGTCTGGACGCCGCCATTGTCGGCGTTCGGCACGGCGGGGCCCGTCTGATCCTCCGCCTGCTGGCCCTGGGCTTCTTCGGGAGCGACCTGGTCGGGCTGCCCCTGCTGCGCCTCGGGCTCCTGCCCTTCCTTTACCACCGGCGCCGGCGCGGATTCCACGGGCGCTTTTTCGGCGGCCGCTTTCTTAACCACTTCCTTCAGCTTAATGCCCTGGCCCTTGGCCTTTTTGATGAGCTCGGCCTTGAGTTGAACGCCGAAGTTCGCGTCGTTCGACTTGGCCTCGACGATCACGGACTCCGCGTTCGCGGGCACTTCAAATTTGATTTCCCCC
>JBBRXR010000067.1:0-7208 GCA_038238485.1 Elusimicrobiota bacterium
CAAGCTCCTGACTGGACGATGGGACCGCTTCCACACCCTTCGTCAGTTCGGCGGCATCAGCGGCTTCCTCAACCGTTTTGAATCCGAGCACGACGCGTTTGGCGCCGGCCACGCCTCCACCGCGATCTCCGCGGCCTTGGGGTACGCGGCCGCCCGCGACGTCCTCAAGCAGGACAACAAGGTGGTCGCCATCGTCAACGACGGCTCCATCACCGGCGGCATGGCGTTCGAAGGCCTTCAGAATGCCGGACACCTCGGCTCCGATCTCCTCGTCGTCCTGAACGACAACCAGATGTTCATTTCGCACCGCGTCGGCGCGGTGGGCGCGTTCCTGGCGAAGTTCCTGACGGGCGGTCTTTACCAGAGCTTCGAGGCGCGCGTCGAAAAATTCCTGACGCGGCTCCACTTCTGGGGAAGCCACGTGCTCCGGATCGCCAAGCGCGTGAAGGTTCTTCTGTTTCCCGGCATGCTGTTCGAAGAAATGGGTTTCAGCTATCTGGGCCCGGTCGACGGCCACGATCTTCCCAAGCTCATCGACGTCCTCCGGGGCGTCAAGAAACTGAAGGGCCCGGTTCTCCTGCACGTCGTGACCAAGAAAGGCCGCGGCTACGAGAAGGCGGAGGCCGAGCCGATCAAGTACCACGGCGTGACCAAGTGGAACCCGGAGACGGGCGAATTCCACAAGGCCCCGGCGGGTCCGCCGAGCTTCACGAAAATTTTCAGCAACACCATCTGCCGGCTCGCCAAAGAAGATGACCGCATTGTCGCCATCACGGCCGCGATGCCTGAAGGCACTGGCCTCGACACGTTCCGGGACACGTTCCCGGAGCGCTATTACGATGTCGGCCTGGGTGAGCAGCATGCCGTGACGTTCGCGGCGGGCCTGGCCTGCGGTGGCGTGAAGCCGGTTGTCGCCATTTATTCCTCTTTCCTTCAGCGCGCGTTCGACCAGATCGAGCACGACGTCGCCCTCCAGAAGCTGCCGGTGCTCTTCTGCATCGACCGCGGCGGTCTCGTGGGCGACGACGGCGCCACGCATCACGGCGTCTTCGATTACGGATACCTTCGCATGATCCCGAACATGACCGTCATGGCCCCCAAGGATGAAAACGAATTCCAGCACATGATCAAAACCGGCCTGAACTACCGTCTCGGCCCGGTCTCCATTCGATATCCGCGCGGGTCCGGCGAAGGCATCGCCATGGACACCGAGCTCCGCCTCATTCCGTGGGGCCGCGGCGAAGTGGTCCGAGAAGGCGACGGCGTGGCCGTCATCGCGATCGGCAGCACGGTGTATCCTTCGATGCGTGCCGCCGAGATCGCCGCGAAGTCGGGCGTGAACCCGCTCGTTATCAACGCGCGCTTCGTGAAACCTCTCGAACGCTCATGGCTTCTTGAGTCACTCAAGGGCATCAAGACCATTTTGACCGTGGAAGAGAACGTCGTGGCCACCGGCTTCGGCAGCGCGATCCGCGAGCTCCTCGAAGGCGAGGACGTCGTGATCCGCAGCCTCGGGATCCAGGACAAATTTATCGAACACGGCACCCAGCCCAAGCTTCGCAGCCTCGTCGGACTGAACGAGGAAGCCATCGCCGAATCCATTGTCGCGCTGGCGGCCGATCCGCGCGCCAACCTCACCACCCGCGCCGCCGGGTCTCTTAAGAGCTGACGCCGGCCCACCGCCCCAAAAACCTGCGCGAGCGGCTCGATGTTCTTATGGTCGAGCGCGGCATCGTGCCCACCCGAACCAAAGCACAGGCCCTTATTCTTGCCGGACGCACGCTCGTTGACGGCGTTGCCGTCTCCAAGGTCGGCGCGTCGGTCCTGAAGGAATCAAACATCGACATCGCCGCCGGTCCGCGCTACGTGTCTCGCGGCGGGGAGAAGCTCGAAGGCGCTCTCGATGACTTTGGCGTGGATCCCCGGGGAAAGATCTGCCTCGACGTCGGCGCCTCGACCGGCGGTTTCACCGATTGTCTGCTTCAGCGCGGCGCCGTGAAGGTGTTCGCGGTCGACGTGGGACGCGCCCAGCTCGCGCAGACGCTGCGCGACGATCCGCGCGTCCTCAACCTCGAAGAAACTCATATCCTCAAGATGGACGCGGCGCTGATCACCGATACGCCCGAACTGGCGGTGGTCGATGTGTCCTTCATTTCGCTCAAGATGGTGATCGCGCGCGTGTTCGCTTTGCTTCCGCCCGGCGGGATCGCGGTGCCGATGGTCAAGCCGCAGTTCGAGGTCGGCCCGAAATTTCTTAAAAAGGGCGTCGTGCGCGACGACGCCGTTCGTGACCGGGCCGTCGACGACGTGGACGCCGCCGCGCGCGCCGCCGGTTTCGAATCGCTGGGACGGACGCCCGCGCGCATCAAAGGGCCAAAAGGCAATCAGGAATTTTTTCTCAATCTCAGGAGACCGCACTAATGGCGAGTTACGATTTCAAAGGCATCGAATCGAAATGGCAGGGCGAATGGGACAAGCGCCGCAGCTTCGCCGCGCCGGAGCCGACGCCGGAGAAGCCTCCGTACTTCCTGCTGGTGATGTTCCCGTACCCGTCGGGCAACCTCCACATGGGCCACGTGCGCAACTACACCATCGGCGACGTGCTGGCGCGCTTCCATCGCCGCAACGGCCGCTCCGTTTTGCATCCGATCGGTTGGGATTCCTTCGGCCTGCCCGCCGAGAATGCCGCTATCAAGAACAACACCAACCCCGCCGACTGGACGTGGAAGAATATCGATGTCATGCGCGGCCAGCTCAAGTCCATGGCGATTTCCTACGACTGGGACCGCGAGATTGCGACCTGCCATCCCGATTACTACCGCTGGAACCAGTGGCTCTTCATTAAAATGTTCGAAAAAGGTCTCGCCTATCGCAAGAAGGCCGCCGTGAACTGGTGCGAGACGGACCAGACGGTTCTCGCCAATGAACAGGTGCACGACGGCAAATGCTGGCGCTGCGACAATCCCGTCACCCAGCGGGAACTCTCGCAGTGGTTTTTCAAGATCACCGATTACGCCGAGGAACTGCTGACCGGCCACGAACAGTTGACCCCCGCGCCCGGCCGCAAAGGCTGGCCCGAGCAGGTCCTCACGATGCAGCGCAACTGGATCGGGAAGTCCCATGGCGCGCACGTCGACTTTGCCGCGCTCGCCGATGGAAAAAAAACCGGCGACAGCATTCGTGTGTTCACGACCCGCCCCGACACGCTCTTCGGCGCGACGTTCATGGTCCTCGCTCCGGAACATCCGCTCGTCGATCAACTGACGACGCCCGCGCAAAAGACGGCTGTCGATGCCTACCGCGTGAAGGCGAAATCATTAAGCAAGATCGCGCGCACCGCCGAGGGCCGCGAGAAGACCGGTGAATTCACCGGAAGCTACGCGGAGAACCCCGTGAACGGCCAGCCGGTTCCGGTGTGGATCGCCGACTACGTTCTCACCGATTACGGCACCGGCGCGATCATGGCCGTGCCCGCGCACGATCAGCGCGATTACGACTTCGCGAAGAAATTCGGTCTCAAGATCATTCAGGTCATCAAGCCCGCCTCGGGCGAGATGCCGGAAGGCCGAGCGTTTGAAGCGGTCGGCACGCTCATCAATTCGGGGCCGTTCGACGGCGTTCCGGTGGAGGAAGCGCAGAAGACCGTCGCCGCCTGGCTCGAGACGCAGGGGAAGGGGAAACCCACCGTCACTTACAAGCTGCGCGACTGGCTGCTCTCGCGCCAGCGTTACTGGGGAACGCCGATCCCGATGGTTTATTGCGATGGGTGCGGCATCGTCCCCGTGAAAACAACGGAGCTCCCGGTTCGACTTCCGACGAACGTCGCGTTCACCGGCACGGGCGCCTCGCCGCTGGCGCAGGCCGCGGATTGGCTGAACGTCCCTTGCCCCCAATGCGGCAAGGCGGGACGCCGCGAGACCGACACGATGGATACCTTCGTCGACTCAAGCTGGTACTACGCTCGCTACGTCGATCCGAAAAACACCGCCCTTCCTTTCGCCAAGAAGGAGGCCGACAAATGGTTGCCCGTGCATCAATACGTCGGCGGCAGCGAACACGCGGTCATGCACCTCATTTACTCCCGCTTCTTCCACAAGGTGTTGCGCGACATGGGGATGGTCTCCTGTGACGAACCTTTCTCGTCTCTGCTGACCCAGGGCATGGTGACGCTCGGCGGTTCCGCGATGTCCAAGTCCAAAGGCAACGTGGTGGACCCGAATTCCGTCATCGACACCTATGGAACCGACACCTGCCGTTTGTTCATCCTGTTCGCCGCGCCGCCGAGCCAGCAGCTCGAGTGGTCCGATAAGCAGATCGAGGGCATCTGGCGTTTCCTGAACCGCTTCTGGCGGCTCGTGGAGACGCTGAGCGGCTCCGACGAGACGCGCGCGCTCAAGCGCACGCCCGGCGACGGCGCGGAGACCATCGATTCCGCCGAGCTTGTGCGCCGTACGCACGTGGCCATCCAGCGCGTCACGAGCGACATCGACGTCGATTTCGGCTTCAACACCGCGATCTCCGCGATCATGGAGCTCGTGAACTCCATCTACCTGTATGTCGATCTCGGCGACGCGGCTTCGACAACAGCCGTGGAAACCGCGGCCCATCTGCTTTATCCCTTCGCGCCGCACATCGCGTCGGAGGCCTGGGAGCGGCTCGGCCACGCGACCATCCTCACGGAGACGCCGTGGCCAAAGGCCGACCTGTCGAAGACCGTTTCCTCGAGCGTCGAGATCGTCGTTCAGGTCAACGGGAAGGTCCGTGAGCGCATCCGGATGGCCGCCGGAGCCGTGGAAGAGGCCGTGAAGGCCGAGGCGCTGGCCTCGCTCGAGAAGAAAGGCATCACGCTCGCCCCCAAGCGGGTGATCTACGTGCCGAATAAATTGGTAAATTTCGTCGGTAACTGATTTCAAGTCCGTGGACCAAAGGAAGGAAGACATGCAGATGACCCGCCGAGCCCAGGCGCTGTTGGCAGCCGTCGCCGTCGTTGCAACCGCCTTCGCCCTCACCGTGATCGCCGGTTGTGGCGGCGTCGAGTCTCAATATCAAGGCTCCTCCGTGATTCTTCCCGCCAACATCAAGTCGATCGCGGTCCGTCCCTTCGAAAATGAAACGTCGCAGCCCGCCATCAACAACAAGCTCTGGCTGGCCACCACGGATGAATTCATCCGCGACGGCCGCATCGCCTACTCGGCCGACGAGAAGAAGGCCGACGGCGTCGTGGTCGGCACCATCCGCCAGTACCGCGAGACCGCGCTCAGCTACGACACGAACCTGGTTCCGCTCGAATATCAGCTCTGGATCATCATGGACCTGAAGTTCCTCGACACGAAGAACAACCAATATCTCTGGCATGAGCCTTACATCGAGCAGAAGCTCCGCTACTTCGCCGAGACCGCGCCGGGCGGCGAGACCGTTGAGCAGGCGCGCGAGGAACTCTGGCAGCGCTTTGCCAACGACATCGTGCGCCGCACCATTGAAGGTTTCGGCTCTGTCACCAGCTCTTCGCCGCGCTCGGTCCCCAAGGATCCCGTGAAGGACGCCACGAAAGAGCCGAGCTCGGACAATCCGCCCCCGAAGTACCCAGGCACCGCACCCTTCTAAGCGTGGCCTCTCTCCGTCCCGATCAGGTTGACGATGCCATCCGCTCCGGAAGGATCGGAAAGGTCTACCTGTTCGACGGTCCTGACGCTTTCCTGAAGACCCGCGCCATCGAGCGCATTACCGAGAAGCTTGTGCCGCCCGACGCGAAGGACTTCAACTTCGATCGCTTCGATGGAAACTCCTGCTCCGGTGCGCAGATCGTCAATTCCATCAACAGCCTGCCGTTCCTGGGCGACCGCCGCGTCGTCATCGTGTCGAGCGCCGACGAGTTGTCGGCCGCGGATTCCCGTTTCGTCGGAGAGGCGCTCAAGGACCTTCCGGACTCGACCTGCCTGCTGATGACGTGGGAAGGGAAGGCAAACCTTCGAGAAGAAATTCCGGCGCAGGCGAGCTCCGTGGGGGCCGTGGTGACGTGCTGGACGCCATTCCCGAACCAGTTGCCGGCGTGGCTGATGAACGAGGCGCGCGTGCGCGGCAAACCGATTTCACCCGACGCCGCCTCGGCGCTCTGCGACGCCTGCGCCGACCTCCAGCAGATCGTGAATGAATACGACAAGCTGTCGTTGTTCGTCGGCAAGAAGGCCAGGATCGAAATGTCGGACCTGCGCGAGCATGGATTGCCCGACGAGGAAGGGGATTACAAAGGTCTGGAGGAAGCCATCTGGAACCGCGATCTCGGCGGCGCGCTGCGGCAGGGGCATCTGCTCAGCGATTCAGGCCTGGCCGCCCAATCCATTTATCCCGTTTTTGAACGCGTTTTCAGGATGCTCATCGTGGCGCAGCACATGCGCGACGACCGACGGGCGGGCATCGACGACATTTACGCCGCGCTGGGGATTCGGGGGAAAACCCAGCAGGTGAATTTGGCACGGGCCATGACCGTCTACAAACCCACGGAGGCGAGAGACGCTTTTGAACGGGTCGCCAAGGCGGACTACGAACTCAAGACCGGAATTCTGTCCGGACCCATCGGCGTGTCGCTGTTGGCGCTGGAGGTTTGTGGGAAACGGGGCGGTGGGACCGCCCCGGGAGCGTCAGGCTTTCGGAACTAGCTTCGCGATGCGGGACGCCAGGCGCGAGATCTTACGCGACGCGGCGTTGGCGGTGACGATACCGCGGCGAGCGGCCTTCTGCCAGGCACTCTGGGCGAGGAGAAATTTGGTCTTGGCGGTGGCAAGATTCTTGCCTTCGATTTCTTTGAGAACGGCGGTCGTGAGTGTGCGGACGCGGTTACGAACCGAGGTGTTCTGGGCGCGGTGCGCTTCGGATTGACGAAGGGCTTTACGGCCTGAGGCATGACGCATGATCTTCTTCTGAGCCATAGAAACTGAAACTCCTTTCGGGAAAGTTCGAGAATGGTACCAAACGAAACCACTGAAGCCAAGCACGCGCACCGAAGCCATTTCATGCGGGCGCTGGGCGCTTTTGGCTCTGCCACACTGATTTCCCGGATTCTGGGCTATGCCCGGGACGCCGCCGTCGCCGCGTATTTTGGCGGCGGTTATCAAACCGACGCCTTTTACGCCGCTTTCAAGATCCCGAACCTCCTTCGGCGATTCCTGGGGGAAGGATCGCTGACCGCCTCGTTCGTCCCCGTCTTCGCC
>JBBRXR010000068.1:0-7105 GCA_038238485.1 Elusimicrobiota bacterium
GATCACGCGACTTCTGCCTGCGGCGATGGCCGAAGCGGAACGTCTGCTCGCGATTGCCGAAGCGGACTTACGGGAGCGCGGTGAAGTGATCGGGGGAGCTGATCTCGGCGCTCGAGAAGCGCGACGAGAAGAAACTCCTGGCGCTGGTGCTGCCAACGATGAATGGCGCCATCACCGTGGCCGAGCGCATGATTCAGCTGCTCAAGGAGAGTTCGCGCAACGACCTTGTCCGGTTCAACGGCCCGACGATGGAACGGCCCGGAAAACGCCTCGCCGCGGTCCTCGCTGACGCGTTGAAAAAACTTCCGGAGTCGAAAAACGGCCGCCGCTTCCA
This sequence comes from Elusimicrobiota bacterium, assembly GCA_038238485.1. Lineage (GTDB taxonomy): Bacteria > Elusimicrobiota > Elusimicrobia > F11 > F11 > JBBRXR01. Next base: position 335 of record JBBRXR010000068.1, read on the forward strand.
GAACCAGAATGACCTCCGCGTTCTCGCCTCCAACGCGCTGATCGCACTGCACATCGTAAAGACTGCGGCCGTCATCACGGGAAGTCCGCAGTTTGAAGAGTACTACCGGCAAAACCTTTACGCGCAGGACGCCCTGCTCAAGACGGCGGTGGACTGGTATGGGGCGGAGGACGAAGTGATTCGGCTCACGGCGGGAAACGCGGAGGCATCACGGCAACGACAGGGATACCTGGCGCTGCTCGCGACCTACAATCTTTACACACTCGAAAAAAACCCGGCGGTAAAAGCGGCGTATCGGACGCTTCTCGCGCGGGACGCCGCCAGCACGCGGCACGACGACAACCCACTTCCCGAAACGATGGCAGCGATCGCGGGAATTCCCACCACGCATGTGGCGCTATGGCGCGCGCTGACGCTGTTCCCGGAACGAAATGAGGGATGGGGCGGGCCTTACTGGCGGGAAAACGCGAAGATGCTGGCGACGACGTACGGCGGCGGCGAGAACGACGGCTTCACGCGCGAACCGCTTCCGGTGTCGATGCGCCCGCGGGACTCTTTTTTGTGGCAGAGAAATTCTTACCGGCTCAGCGGAGACGCGACAAGCCTCTATCCGGGCACCGATTACCTCTTCCTCTACTGGCTCGCCCGAAAGAACGGGCTCGTGCCCGCCCCGCCCGTCGAAACGACGGTACGCTCCCCCCTCCGATAAATCGGACGCTTACGCGCTCTGACGCGCCAGGATCGACGCGCGGATCATCGTGTCGATCGGCAGCGGCGCCCAGCCGGCGCCGATGTTGGCCAAGAGCGTCCACACCGCGCGCAGCTGGCCATCGGCCTGGAACTGCGAAGGGATCTTCGAGAATGTCACGAAGGCCGCACTGTCGTAGTTGCCCTTCACGAGCGCGTCGAGCGCCGTGAGGTGGGCGCCTGTCGCGGCCTTGGCGAGAAGGCGTTCGTAACTGTACGCTTCGCCGTTGGACGCCCGAAGGTCGTCGGAAACGTTCGTCATGACGGCGGCGCCGCGGGCCGAGCCCACGATGCGCGCCACCGCCGCCGCGTTCGCGGCGGACAGGCCGGGCGACACAGCCGCGACCACGGCCACGTGCTCGCCGGCGGTGGTCTGACGCGCCGCTCGATCCACGATGGCCTGCAGTTCCTGCAATTCGGAAGCGATGACGTCTTCCGTTCCCAGCTGATTGACGTGATAGACGATGACGCGCGTGGTGACGCCGGTCTTGTCCGTCTGGTCAAGGCGGTTGATCGCGGTCGTGCCGCCATCAGCGGCGATGGCTCGGCGATAGCCGGCCAACGTGCTCCACTGAAGGAGGCGTCGGGCCGCGCTCGTTTCCGTCGCGGCCTGCGCGGCGAAACCAGAGAGCGTTGCGTTGCGAAGGTCGTCGGCCGATCGGGCGCCGAAAAGAACGCCTTTCGGGGCGGCGGCGTCGAGTGCATCGACGAGCGCATTGCCCTTCGTAGCGGCGGCGGGAATGGCGCGCGCGTAGCGGCGGCCTTCTGAAATCCAGCGGTTCGCCGTCCAGAACGGGGCCACCTGCCGGACGATCGCATAGAGCAGGAAGCCGGCGATCGAACCGGTGAGAAGGATGAAGCCGACCATCGTCGCACCCAGGCCCATCAACGTGAGTCCGACGGCGCCCACGAGGTTGGCATTGAGGTTGATGTCCGGCGGATAATTTCGACGCGGCCTGCCGTTGAGCTTTTCCTCGGCCACGCGGACGTCGATGACGAGGGTTTCTTCCGGCGCGAATTCCACCGGAATGACGATCTCGCCGTTGCGGACGTTCTTCCTGAAGAGGTCGAGGATCGGCATGACCACGTTGACGTACCACTCTTCCCGCGCAGCGAGAAAGCCAAAGCGGTCGTTCCGGGGCTCGCGACCTTCCCAGTAGCGCACGTGGCGGCGTTCTTCGCGAATGGCCGAACGCTGCTGACTGCGCGGAAGGCGTCCGAAAGAGGCTCGGTTCACGAAAATGGAGCCGAGAAGTGAGAACGCCACGGTGTAGCGACCGAGCGTGTCGACCCGGTACGGAAGTCCGATGCCGTCGGCGACACCGCGGTAGCGGGTCCAGCCGCGGGCTGCGAGGAGAATCCAAAAGCCCTGCCAGAGGAACGGAATCGCGCCGAGCGCGATCACGCTGAGCGGAACGACGACCATCAGCGAGGAGAACCCGCCGAATGGATCGTGGCCCGTGAGGGCGAAACCGAGGAGCGTGAACAGCAGCGGCGCCGCGAACGAGGCCGCGAGGCCGAGACGATTCCAGAGACTGCGCTCCATTCCGGCGTCGAGAGACGAGTCGACCATGCCGGACATCGTGAGCGCGCCGATCAACGCGCGCAGGAGCTCCTCGGTTAACTGGGGAACCGACGTCTTGGCGGTGATCGTCCACACGCCGGCATCGAGCATGAGGGTCGCCTGACCGTTGACTTCCCCCCCCGCGTCGTGGAACGACCAGGTGTAGGAAGCGCGCGCGGAATCCGCGCCGGGAAGGAAGCCGGCTTCGATGGTCATGTCGCGAAAGGTATCGGCGGAAAAAAGGTCGGCGAGGCGAATTTCGTCCCCGAGGCGCGAGACCGCGAGCGACGCGCGTTCATGGACGGACGCCGGGGCCGGATAGCTGACCTCCTGCGTGCCGTCCACACCGATGAAGATTTTGTCGAAGCGCCATCCGCGATCGCTGGGCCGAACCTGGAGCGCGTCGACCTGGTCGCCCACGAGCGGACGACCGATGTCGAGGACGGGCGCGGTCAATGGCTGGCCAGCGGTCGCCGCGAGAATGGCGGTGCCGGAACCGGCGCGACCGCGGTTGGGGATGAGTTCCACCTTGTCAGCGGCATCCTGGCCGATCAGTTCGACGAGCGCCGCCTTGAGGCGTTCGGGGTAGCGAGGCGCTTTCTCGAAGACGCTGCCTTCGATCGGAATGAAGTGGCGCTTCTCGAACGCAGGGTCCTGCGTGCGAAGCGTGGCCGCGAGTTCTACCGCGACGATACGCGCGGACCGATCGAGGATGGCCTCGGCGATGCCGTAGAGCGCGGTGCGTTCGGCCCAGGTGGACCGGTCAACGCCGTACGATGCGAGAACGCGGCTGATCGCCGCGGAGTCGCCGCGCGTGGCCGAAATCTCGCTGACGAATTTCGAAGGAAGTCTGTTGGGCGTGGTGAAGATTTCGTTGTTCCACGCGAAAAGTGCGCCGTCCTGGCGAATCAGCGCGAGCGCGTTGCGAAGGATCTCGCCGAGATACGCGCCGGCCACCATCTTTTCGAGCAGATGCTGGCCCGGGTTCTCCTGAGCGCGGTCGGTGAGGCGATCCATTTCTGTCTCGACCGAGCGGACGCCGTCGTAGGCGCCGGACTCGAAATTCCAGATCACTCCGTCGATCTCGGCGGCCACGTTGTGGCCGGTGCCGAGGATCACGCTGATGGTCGCGGCGCGGGCGCGCGGATTTTCGGCGCGGCGCTCGTAGGTCTCGATCATCATCGGGTCGAGCGTGTCGTTCTCGCCCTTCTCCGCGGAGAGGTTGGGGCGGACGCGGCGTTCAAACTCCGCGTTGAAGCGCTGTTTGTGCTCTTCCTGCGTCATCGGCTTGAGACCGGAAGGATCCGTCCAGCCTTTCGACCACTGCGACGGCGGGAACGCGAAGCCCACCACGACGGTGAACTTCTTCTCGCGGTCGGCGGCGGGCAGCGACGCCACGAGTTCGTCGACCTTGTCGGCAAGCATCGGGTAGAGGCCGCGGGGATTGGTTTTTTCGCCCGCGGTGAACAGGTAGTCGGGAAGCGTTTTCACTTTGCGCACGCGGCCGCTGCCCTGGAGTTCCCAGAGCGCAAGGCGGGCGGTCGAACCGCCCCAGTCGAGGGCGACCACGAACTGTTTCTCCTGGCCCGTCGGGAAGTTCGCGTCCGTCTTGATCATCTCGAGCGACTTCGGGCCGCCGCGCATGCCAAGCTGCATTTCGGTCATAAAATTGCCGACCATTCCCTGGAGGCGATCGGTGGACGGCGTGAGCTGCGAGAGGACGCGGCCGACGCTCGGATGAGCGGCTCCGACGGTGGAGACAGCCTCTTCCGGGGAGAACGAGCGGCGGAGCGCGCGGATCTCGGGGTTCGGACGGAAGATCTCGATGATCGGCATGATGAAGTTCACGACGAATTCCTCGACGTAAACCATGACCGCGTCGCGAGCGACGTTCGGCTGGATACCAAAATATTTCTCGTAGGCGAGATGGCGCATCTCCTCGGCGATCACCGAACGCTGCTGGGCGATCGACATCCGCGCCATGAGGTCATGCTTCAGGGCGATGCGGCCGCTGAGAATCGTTCCGACCTCGGTCGAGCCGGAATGGTAGTTCCCGTAGCGCTCGACGGCCCAGTGAAGCGGGCCCGCCGTGCGGCCGGCGCGGGCGCGGGCTTCGGCGCGGGCGATGACCACCCACTGCCAGCCCATCAGGAGGGGAGCGACGAGACCGGCGACCAAAAGCGTCGCCTGCCACCACGTGTCGAACGGGTTTCCTCCGAACAGGAGGAGGGCGCCGATGCCGAGGACAAACGGCGTCGCGAGCGCGACGCGGTTCGCGAGACTGCGCGCCGCGTGCGCGAACTGGCCGTGGATCTCCTCGATGCGACGTTCGACGTCACTGATGAGCGTGTTGAGATAGGTCGCCTGGTCAATGCCGGCGTTCTCAAAGAGAACCTGTTCCGACAGACCGTCGGCGGTTTCCACAGGCTTCATCGTGCGCGGGTTGCGGACGATGGCCTGGTTGCCTTCCATTTCGCGTCCCTGGAGGAAAAGGCCGCGCTTGACGCTCGACACGACGTAGCCGCCGCGCGAACCGAAGCGAACGCCCATGCCCTGGTCGGTGAACACGATGCGGCCGCCGGTCTGGAAGCCGGTGACGACGCCGAGCTTTTCGGGTTCAATCTTGGAGAATTCATGGAACGGGATGTGGCCTGTGTAGAGGCGGTTGAAACCGTTCAACTCGGCCAGCCCGTCGGCGCCGAACGTATTGATGGCTTCGACGACGTTCGGCGGCTTGATCACCGTCGTGTTGTCGGCGTACCACGAGTTGACGAGGTCGAGCGCTTCGTTGATCTCGGAAAGCGTCTGACCATTGCGGATGTCGCGCTGGATGAGGGTAAGGCCCTCCCACACGGACGGAAAGTTTTCCGATCCCTTGCCGCGGTATTCGACGCCGCGGTACTTAAAATGAAATTCGCCCGCGAGGCGCTTGCCGCCGTCACCCTTCATGTCCACCGGGAGGAATGCGTGCATGTAGGTGTTCTGATGGTCGTCCCGGCCGAAAAGCGTGAAGTGGGACTTGTAGAAGTTCGCCGCCGCTTCGATGACCGGGTTCTTCAGGTAGGTGGCCGACGTGACCTTTTCGGCGTCCGCACCCTGCGCGGCGGCCTGGATTTCGTTCAACTCCTTGAGGACGTTCGGCCCCCAGCCTTCGTGGAAAACCCAGTCCTTCGCCCACCATTCGGGTGAGGTGTAATTTTTGTAATTGATCGCTTCGAACACCCGCCACCACCACTGACCGTTCGGATACATTTCCGTTGGAGCGAGATGCTGTTCGAGGTCGGCGCGAAGCGTCGGGATGATTCCGTTCTCGCCTTCCATGAGTTGGATGGCCTGTTCCCACGCAGCGTGCGCGGGACGGCGCTGGCCGCGGTCCGCCATGCGGACTTCGGCGTAGGCCTTGTGGAAATCCGCAAGGAGTTCTTCCCACCACTTGATCGAGGACTGGCCCACGGCGCGGGTGCCCGTCTGGATGTCGACGAGGTAAAAACCCTTCAGTTTCTCCCAAAGCTTTTTGTGATCGGGGCGCAACGTCGGCGCGACCTGGCTGTAAAGGCCCGTGCCCTTCACGTATTTCTTTTTCACCTTGTCGTAGTCGCCGTTGATCAGCTTGTCGGCGGTGCCGCTCCAGAAGTCTTTCTGCTTGGCGGACTGGTACGCCTCATATTCGGCGAGCTTCTCGGCCCACCAGCCGCGATCAAGCGTCTGCGGATTGCTGTCGTGGTATTTGGCGACGACATCCGCGACGTTGCCATGGTCGGCGTCGTAGGAATCCTTGTAGCCATAGAACTGGAAGCCGCGGTAATACGGGATGTGAAGGCCGAGCAGGTTCATCATCGTCCACAGGTCGTGGTTGCCGACGATGAAGTCGGAGAGGCCCGCGTCGATGAGCTCGCGCGAACGATTGAGGATCTTGATGCCGTATGGGCCGCGGTCCTTGAAGTCGCCGAGGTTGTGGAAGAAGATCTTGCCCTTGAGCTTCTCGAGGCTGACGCCGTGCGGAACGAGCTGTTCGTCGAGCGTTTTGTCGGGGTCGAGTTTGAACTCGAGGCCCATCGTCGCGAGTTCTTTCGCGCGGCGCGTCACGTCGGCGCCGAACTTCGCTTCGTTGACGAGACCCATCGGGTTGTGGAACTGGACGCGTTCGCGCGCGTCCTGCGGGTCGATGCTGAGTTCCTCAAACACGTCAGCGAGGCTTCGCGTCGGCGCCAGGACGAAATCCGTGGGGACATGCCCGGGAAATTCGCGCTGCAAGGCGGCGGCGACGACGGCGTTGAACTCAAGGGCAGTCCATTCGCGCGACGGATCGAGGCGCGTCACGCCGGCGATCGGCTGGACGCCAAGGATGGCGTCGAGGATGAGCGCATCGAACACGTCGATGGTGCCGTGCTGGTCAGAAATGAAAATAATTTCTTCGAAGTCCTGATCTTTCCCGTCGCGGAAGGACTTCATGCGTTCGA
>JBBRXR010000069.1:0-7073 GCA_038238485.1 Elusimicrobiota bacterium
AGCTCGGCCAGGTTGGGCTGGCCCGGGGCGAGTCGGCCGCGGATGAACGTACCGACGTTGCCGTGAACGTCATTCGCGTTTTGCGCCGGACCACCGTGACCAAGGTCTCGCACTTCCGCCGGCGCGCGATCCTCGAAATTAACGAAATCGTCAACGGCGCGTCCCGGAATCGCATCGGGAATCGGCCTATTCTCCGGGGGAAGTCCCTGGTGGAAGACGAAAACTGGGTCTTTGATCTGCGGCGGGCGCGCGCGCCCGAACGCGTGGAGGACCGCGGCGGAGAAGGAGGAAAGCGCGCCGGTCAGGGACGGGCCGATCGGAAGGTCGGGCGCGGACGCCCACACCACGTTGGCCTGAAAATAGATCAGCGCGATCGCGAGACGAAAACGATGGGAGAGGCGTTGGTTGAGCTCCACGTCATGAGTATCACGGAGCCGGGCTCAAACGTCATTAACGAGCTGTAAACTTGTTGTAACGATCTGGTAACGAACGGACGATAACAGCGGAGAAGGATTTGAACCGAGAAGACGCTGCGTTCAGGCGGTCAAGGAGGGCCGACGGGCGTTCAGGTGTTCGTCCTATTTATTATGGCCCATCGCCGGGACCGCAGGGACGCGACTATTCCACACCTGCCACGCCATGAAGCCTGCGCAGTCCGCCACGGGGACGGCGAGGAGACCGATGGGGATGGGCCGTCCCCATCCCAGCGCCTTGGAACAGGCGAAGATGGTCGAGAACTGCATGACTGCGGCGATCCACCCATTCCGCGGCGAAAAGAAAGCCAGGACCAGCGAAAAAGCGCACGCCTCAAAGAAGTAACGCTCGTGCATTCTGGGCAAGAGGAACGGAATGATGAGGCTTGAGGCCGTCGCCAGGAGCACGAGCAGGGCCGGAGAGCGAAGGCCCACGCGGCGGCTCGCGACCACGGCGAGCCAGACGCAGGCCGCCCCCGCCAGAACCAAACCCACCGGCAATCCCCACGATTCAGGCAGCGGTCCCCACCATTCAAAAAGATTCGGCGCGTTGACGGAAAGCCGCGGATAAAGCCGGGTCTGGTTCACGTAGATGCCGAGGAGCGCGCGGATCGAACGGCCCGCCAGCCACGCGGGAATGTTGGTGAGCACGTAGACCGCCGGAACGAGACAGGCCCGTCGGAAATCGATGGCGCCCTTGATCATCAGCGCCAAAAAGACCGGCGCGATGAAGAGCGCATGGAGCTTGACGGACAGCGCCAGTCCATACATCAGCGACGCGACGGTCCACTGTTCCCGAGAGGCGGCCAGGAGGAAGGCCAGAAGAAGGGCGGTGACCACGCTGTCGCACTGGCCCCATCGCGAGCCGATCAGCACCGCCAGGGGCGAGAGGAACGCCGCCGCAAACGCCCCCACGGGCGCCCACCCATCGGGTTTGCGATCGCGCACCAGTTCGTGGGACAGCCCGGCGCTCATGAGATCAAAAACGATATTGATGCTCTTGATCGCCGCGATTTTCGGGATGCCCGGAATGAAGGAGAATTTGGTGATGAAATAGAGGAGGTAAAGGTAAGGCGGCGTGTAGTCGGAGAAATTGTGGGCGAAGGAAGAGAAGCCGTGGTGGGCCAACGCGTCGTACCAGCACTCAAGAAAGGTCTGATAATCCCAGGACGTGAAGGAGATATGAGGGGCCCGAACCACCAGTCCGACCCCCGTGATGGCCGCCAGCGCCCAAAAGCGCCATTTGACAAGGGAGGCCGTTCGTTTTAGTCTCTGGGGAAGTTTCAGTGGAGGTATCACAGTGGCAAGCGCATCAAGAGTACGACGGAAAAAACAAATGCAGAGTCGGCGGAAAAACCGCTATTCGCTCGAGGAACGTCATCGCCTCGGGATTTCGGCGACTGTCCGAGCGGCGGTTAAACGCGCCGCGAAGGCCGCGGCCAAACTCGTCGCGAAAAAGGCCTAAAAACAGTTTTCTGTTTTTATCGCGTCCTTCCAGAGTCCGCTCTGGCAGGACGCTTTTTTTTGCCCTCACGGGTTGAGCCGGCCCATCAGGACGTTCAGCAGCTCGCCGAGCACGGCCAGGTTCGCCCCGATCCCGTGAATCTTCGTCGGCACGGGTCCCTCCTCGGGGTAGATCCGCGACACCGGAATTTCCCCCACCTTGAACTTTAATCGGGCGGCCCGCCAGATCAGATAGTGCTGGAGATTGAAGCGGACGAACTCGCGGCGAATGGGCTGGACGCGCGGATCGATCAAAAATCGGCGACTCATCCCGCGAAAACCATTGGTCGGGTCGGTGTAATGAAATCCGCCGCCCAGCGCGATCAGCGGCGCGAGAACCCACCGGATGCCGAAGATCCGCAAAAGCGGGGTGTTCCGGTGAAGGCCGCCCTTCATGAACCGCGAGCCCTGCACGAGGTCGAAACCCGATTCGAGCGCGCGCACGAACGCCGGCGCCGCCTCCACCCCGTCCTTGCCGTTTCCGTCAACGGTCATGACGCCCTCGTAGCCCGCTTCCATCGCGTAAGCGAGCGCCATGCGCGTCGCCGCGCTCAGGCCCCGCTCCGCCGTCGAGAGCCGGGCGCGCACGCCCATGCTTTCGAGGAACGCGGGGTCCGTGGAGCCGTCGGTACTCTGTCCGTCGGCGACGATGATGTCGATCGCGTCGGCGATAAAGCGAAGGCGCTCGAGCTCGCCGCGCAGGCGACGGCCTTCGTTCCACGTGATGACGCACAGGCAATGGCGCGCGCGGCGCGGGAAGAACTCGATCACCTCTTGAACGGGCGGCTCAAAGCGGACGGCGCTCGTACCCATCAGGAAAGAAAAAGGCTGGCCGCGGGGTTCATGGTCTCTTCCTCGTGGTCATACCCGATCTCTTCCAGGAGCGCCTTGAACGCGGCCCGCGTGGCCGGCGGAACCTGGATCCCTGCGAGCACGCTGCCGTAATCGGCGCCGAGACTGCGATAGTGAAAGAGGGTGATGTTCCAACCGGCGTTCATCCGGTCGAGAAACCGCATGAGCGCGCCGGGGCGCTCGGGAAACTCGAAGCGGAACAGCCGCTCATCAGCGAGACCGGGCGCACGGCCGCCCACCAAGTGTCGAACGTGGAGCTTCGCGATTTCGTTGTCGGTGAGATCGACAGCCTGGAGTTTCGCCGCGCGCAGCGCGGACACCACCGCCTCGGCCTCGTCGAGGCCGCTGACGCGCAGGCTGACGAAAACATGTGCCTCGGCGGGGTCCGAATACCGGTAGTTGAATTCGGTGACGTTGCGTGGACCGAGCAGACGGCAGAACGACCGGAAGCTTCCTGGCTTCTCGGGGATCGTGACGGCGAGGATGGCCTCGCGCCGCTCGCCGACCTCCGCGCGTTCGGCGACGAAACGCAGGCGTTCAAAATTCACGTTAGCGCCGGATGTGACGGCGACCAGGGTCTCTCCCACACGGCCCGTCTGCTCCGCGTAGACCTTCAGGCCCGCGACCGACAGCGCGCCCGCCGGTTCGAGAATGGAACGCGTGTCTTCGAAAACGTCCTTGATGCCCGCGCAGATATCGTCGAGAGACACGGTGATGATCTCATCCAGAAACTCGCGGCAGAGCCGGAAGGAATGCTCGCCCACGCGTTTGACCGCCACGCCGTCGGCGAAACCGCCGGCATGATCGAGCGTCACGGGCTTCCCGGCCTCAATGGAGCGTCGCATCGCGTCCGAGTCCACCGGCTGAACGCCGATCACTTTCACGTCGGGCCGCGTCGCTTTCACGTAGGCCGCCACGCCCGCCGCGAGACCGCCGCCGCCGATGGGAACGAAGATGGCGTGGAGCGCGCCCGGCGTGTCATCGAGAATTTCCTTCGCCACGGTTCCCTGCCCGGCGATCACGTCGAGGTCGTCATAGGGATGCACGAACGTGCTGCCGGATTTCTCCGCGAGCCCCCGCGCATGCTGGTACGCGTCGTCATAGGAATCGCCGTGAAGAACCACCTCAGCGCCCAGTCTTGCCACGGCCGACACCTTGATCTCAGGCGTGGTCAACGGCATCACGATCAGCGCGCGGCAACCAAGCTTCAGTGCGGAAAGCGCCACGCCCTGCGCGTGGTTGCCCGCGGACGCGGCGACGACGCCCGCGGCGCGCTGCGCGTCGGTCAGCAGGAACATCTTGTTGTAGGCGCCGCGAAGTTTGAAGGAGAAGACCGGCTGGAGGTCCTCCCGTTTCAGCAGAACATCGGAGTTGAGGCGGCGGGAAAGCGCGGGGGCGTTCTCGAGTGGGCTTTTGATGGCCACGTCGTAGACGTGGGAGTCGCGGATCCGGTCGGCAAGATCGCCGCCGTCGGCGTGGGAGGTCATGGCCGATTATCGCTTTATTCCCAGCGAAGAGCGTCGATCGGATTGAGCGCACTGGCCTTTTTGGCGGGCCACAGGCCGAAGGCCACGCCGACGCCGGCGGAAAAAATGAACGACAGCGCCACCGACGCCGGCGCGATCGAGGTCGGCCAGCCAGCCAGCGTCGCCATCAGGAAGGTGATCCCCACACCGAGACTGATCCCCACGATTCCGCCCGTCGCGCTGACCAGCACCGCTTCAATGAGGAACTGCCAGAGAATGTCGCGGCGGCGGGCGCCCAGCGCTTTGCGTAAGCCGATCTCCCGCGTCCGTTCGGTAACGGACACGAGCATGATGTTCATGATGCCGATGCCGCCGACGAGGAGCGAGATGCCGGCGATCGCGGCAAGCAGCATCGACATCGTGCGGTTGGTCTCCGACACGGCGGCTTGAATCTCGGCCATGTTCCGGATCTGGAAACGTTCGAGACCGTCATCGGGCGCCGGATGGAGTTTCTGGATCATCGCCCTCACCTCTTCCTGCGCCACGTCCAGCGAGTCCCCGTCGCTCGCCTCGATGTCGATGGAGTCGACGTAGACCTTGCCGAGGACACGCCGCATCGCCGTCGTGACCGGAACCACCACGGTATCATCCTCATCGCGAAAGCCATTCGCGCCCTTCTCAGGCAGCACGCCGATGACCTGGAAACTGATGCGGTTGATCTTGATGAATTCGCCGATCGGGTTCTTGTTTTCGAAAATCCGGCGGACGGGCGTGAGTCCGAGCACAGCAACGCGTGCTCGCCCCTCCAATTCCTGCGGGTTAAAGAAACGCCCCGCCATGGGAACCGCGGCGTGCATCGTCGGATAATCCACGGTCACCCCTTGAAGCTGCGTGCTCCAGTTTCGATTACCGTAAACGAGCTGACCGCGACCGGATACAGACGGCGACGTTCGATTCACATGGACGAGCGTGGCCAGTTGTTTCGCGTCTTCGAGCGTGAAGCGCGTTACCGAGCCGGAATCCAACGACACGGCGCCCATCCGCGCGGCACCGGGACGAAGGACGAGGAGGTTGGAACCGAGCGACGCGAGGCTGGATTGAATGGACTTCTGCGCGCCCGCGCCGAGCGCGAGCATCGCGACCACAGCGCAGACGCCGATCATGATGCCGAGCATCGAGAGAAACGTGCGCACCTTGTTGGCCACGAGCGCGCGGCCCGCCTGGCGAATGTGCTCGCGGACCTCGCGGAATGAAAACGTCGAGCGCTCGCCGACGCCTTCCGCCGCCCCTTCCGGTGAGCGCGCCCCGATCGGACGCCGCCGTTCATCGGAAACGATAACGCCGTCTCGCATGCGGATGATTCGCCGGGCGTGCCGCCCGATCTCCTCCTCGTGCGTGACAAGAATGATGGTGATGCCGGTCTCGTTCATCTGATCGAGGAGCGTCATGATCTCTTTTTCCGAGACGGAGTCGAGGTTGCCGGTGGGCTCGTCTGCCAGCACGATGTCCGGCCGGTTCACGAGGGCGCGCGCGATCGCGACGCGCTGCTGCTGACCACCCGACAATTCGTTGGGCTTGTGGCCCATGCGCGAGCTCAAGCCAACGCGCTCGAGAAGCGCCTGCGGGCTGTTTCCGTTTTCGGGATGCGCGGTGTACAGCAGCGGCAGGGCGACGTTCTCGGTGGCGGAGGTGCGGGCAAGGAGGTTGAACTGCTGGAAAATAAAGCCGAGGCGGCTTGAGCGGAGTGACGCGAGCTCGTCCTCCGTGAGTCTGGAGACCTCGCGACCGAAGAGTTTGTAGCTGCCGGCGTCCGGAACGTCGAGAAGTCCAAGCGTGTGCATCAGGGTGGATTTGCCCGAGCCCGACGGGCCCATGATCGCCACGAAATCGCCCGGCTCGATGGTGAGGGAAACGCCGCGCAACGCGCGAACGCCCGTGTCCCCCATCTGGTACGTTTTTTCGACGCCGTCGAGCTGAATCATTCCAGGCCTACTGGCGCTGTCGGGTTGCGCTGGAGCCGCCAGCGCCGCCGGTGCGCGGCCGTCCGCCGAAAGGCGAGAACGGATTGCTGCCCACCGCCTTCTTCTCCCCGAAGCGAACGGTGCGGATCATGACCATTTCACCTTCCTTGAGACCGGAGACGATTTCGGTGATCTTTCCGTCGGTGATACCGGTCGTGACGTCCCGCTTTTCGGAGTGCCCATTCTCGACGGAAATTCGAACGAAGGAACCCTCGCCGCCCGACTGAACGGCCTCGGCGGGGACGACGATGACGTCGTCTTTCCTGCTGATCGAGAAGAGGACGTTGGCCGTCATGCCGCTGCGCATGAAGTCGGGGACCTGCGCGGGCGCGACTTCCACTTCGTAAATGGTGACGTTGCTGACCGTCTTGGCCTCGAAGGCGATGTGATCGACCTTCGAGGGAACGACATTCTTCGCATACGCATCCAGCGTCACGCTGGCGGCCTGGCCCAGCTTAATCTGGCCAATGTCGGTTTCATCCACCTGCGCCTTGACGATCAGGCGGTTGGACATGACGATGACGGGGTCGGCGGACGTGAGCGTTTGCCCGGGTTCGACATCGCGGGCGATCACCACGCCCGAGAGGGGCGCCACGAGCGGCGCGGCTTTATAAAGATCTTCCCAATGCTTGAGTTCTTCGGGGCCCTTCGCGCGCGCGGCGTCGATGAGCGCGGCGCGCTCGCTCGAGCTCATCCAGGCGATGACCTGCCCCTGCTTCACCATGTCGCCTTCGTTCACGAGGATCTGCTCGGCTCGG
>JBBRXR010000070.1:0-6950 GCA_038238485.1 Elusimicrobiota bacterium
AATCGGGACACCGGCTATTTTTACATTGGTAATAGCGGAATAAACCCACCAATCAAATTTAAAAGCATCAAAGTCCCAAACCGAATCGAAAGAAATAACGCGGCATCGTTATCGACTCACAGGGAGCGGCGTCCTCACTTTCTTAAGCGCTGAGTTCGGCCAGGCTGAAACTCTTCAGCGCGGTTTCGACACGACGCTCGAATTGAAAATTAATGCCCCCTGCCGTCAACCCCTCGATGTGATCGTCGTCATTCAAGGCCTTGAGCAGGCGATACGCGGTAATTTCGGTCAGAGGAAGAAGCAGGCGGTAACCGGCGCCCTTGAGAGATTCGACCAGCCCTTCCGCGGCGAGGCGCTGAAGGATTTTCTGGGTGTACGCCGACGGAATCTGACGGCGCTGCGCGACTTGCTCCGCCGACATGTAGCCGCCGTAATTCTTGCCCAACTCGTGCAGGCACACGAGGCCGTAATGGACTTTCTGGTTGATCCGCATGGCTGACCCCTTATGTCAGGACGTCTTCGATGCTTCCTGATTGCGACGCTCAATTTTCTCGCGCGTGCGCTGCTCGGGCTCGAGCAGGCCGCCGACGAGAGAGCGCATCACGTCGATCTTGAACGGTTTGGCAACGAAAGCGTCGGCGCCCATCGCCAGGATCTTTTTCTCTGTCTCCGCGGACCGAAGGCCGGATATCGCCAGGATCTTCAGGCCCTTCTTCGCCTCATCAGCGCGAATATTCCGGCAAACCTGAAAGCCATCGATGCCCGGCAGCATCAGGTCGAGAATGATCAGGTCCGGCTGAAATGTCTCGAGCTTGCGTCCCGCCTCGAACCCATCGTGGGCGACGTCGAGCTCGGTGACGGGCATCATTTTTTCAAGGCAGCGCCGGAGCATGCGGACCTCGACCGGATCGTCGTCGACAATCAGCACGCGCATGGAGGCCTTCTTCAGCAGCGGATGAACCGGCATCCGGTACTTCTCAAGGAACGAGAGAAGATCGTCATGGCTCACGCGACGGTGGCCGCCCGGCGTGCGATACGCGTCGAGCTTTCCGTCGTCGACCCAACCCATCACTGTGGAAATATCCACGGAGCAGAAGCGGCTGATTTCGAACGTGGTATAGATTCGACCCTTCATTCGACTTACTCTCCTCAATAGGTTCAGTTATCCTAATAAACCCATTAAACCTATTTACAGTTTATAGACAAAAATATTTTTGCGCTAGCGCCGGCGCGCCACCGTCAACTTAGGCGCGAATTGGCAGGATGATTGTCGGAATACCGTCGAGCTGCAGCCGTCGCTGAAGGCCGAGGGCGGTCTCGCTGTGGAGGAGGCGCTGGTACCAGCGCTCTTTTCGGAAGATGAGCTTGCCGGTGAACACGATGGAGTCGGGATATTCCTTCGCGAGGTCGCGGCAGATTTTTTCGACGGCCGGAATCGCTTCGGTGGCGATCTCCATGCGGTAGTCAGCATTGACTTTGTACTGACGGCACCAGGCCATGTATTTCTTGAGGTCCGTCATCAATTCCGCTTCCATGCGCGTCATCTCCTCGGCGCCCTTGAAGTTGCCGGAATCGATCACGCCGACGGAAACGAACACGATGTTTTTAAAGTGGTTCTTGAACAGCTTCGTGATCGCTAGGAAGTGGTGAATGCCGTAGCCCGAATACCGCGGAACCGCCAGGATCGCTGTGGCCGCCTTCTTGTCGATGGGCGACGCGTTCTGGCCGTCGAGGTCAAGCGTCGTCATCTGAAGCACGTCGTCGAGCTGCTTAAAGCCCTTGTTCACGTTCGTGTAGTGACGATGGATAAGAAACGCCGCCGTGACGAACGATGCGGTGATAACGCTCGTCACCCAGCCGCCTTCGGCGAATTTCTCATAGAGCGTGATGCAGAGAATGCTGACGCACATCAGCAGGCCGGTGCCGTGCACCGCCAGTTTTCGGCGCCACTTCGCCTCTTTGGCGCGGTCCGCGATCCAGTGCCTCACCATGCCCAGCTCGGTGAGCGTGAACGTGAGAAACACGTTGATCGAATACATGACCACGAGCGTGGAGATGTTGCCGTGCGTGTAGAACAATGTTCCCGCGGCGGCGAGGGCCATGAGGAAAATGCCGTTCTTGGTCACGAGCCGGTTCGACAGGTGCGCGAAGCGGTGCGGCATCCAGGAATCGAGCGCCATGTTCGCGAGGATGCGCGGTCCGTCGAGGAAACCGGCCTGCGCGGCGACGAAAAGGAGCGCTGCTTCGGCGATCAGCGTCACGATGACGAAAGCGCTGCCGATCGACCATCCCCCCACCGTCCAGGTGTTGAAAAGGCTCTCGAGGAGGACGGCGTTCATCGTCTTACCGGGCATCGGATGCGCGTTGGTGAGCATGTAGCCGAAGAGGATTCCGCCGGCGGTCACGGTGAGCGACGCGGCCATGAGGAACATCGTTTTCTTGCCCGTGGCTACGCGCGGCTCGCGCAGCATCGGCACGCCGTTCGACACGGCCTCGATACCGGTGTAGGTTCCACCGCCCATGGAATAGGCGCGCAAAAGCACGAGAGCGATGGGCAGGATGCCCAGGTCGTGAACGGAAGCGCGGAAGTCGGTGGCAGCGCCATGAAAGATCATGGGAATACCGGCCAGGTGACTGATGATCGCATAGCCGATCAGGATCACATGCGTGATCAAAAAGACCACGAAGATGGGCGCCAGCATGGTGACCGATTCCTTCACGCCGCGGAGATTGATGACCACCAGGACGGCCAGCATGGCGAACTCAGCCGTCATTTTATAGGGCAGAAGGTGAGGCGGGAGGAACGACCAGAGAGCGTCGCAACCCGAGGCGATGGAAACCGAGATGGTCAGCATGTAGTCGACGAGGAGCGCGCAGCCGGAGATCACGCCCACGCGTGGGCCGAGCAGCTTCGATGCGACCAGGTAGCCTCCGCCGCCGCCCGGAAAGTGCTCAATCAGGTCCGAATACGCCACTGAGATCACGATGATCGTGATGGCGGTCATGACCACCAGCATCAGAGCCAGGTGCGTGTGGATGCCAAGCGCCCGATAGGCTTCGTCGGGGCCATACGCGGAGGAAGAAAGGCCGTCGGCGCCGAGGCCCACCCAGGCGAGGAAGGCCACCAGGGACACGTGCTGAAAAATGTGAGGATCTTTGAGGTCGCGTGGCTTGCCGACCAGCATTTCAGAAATCTTGTTGTGCGACGGCAGGGAGGGAGGACGATGATCAGCAGGAGAAGACATTTTAAAACCCCTTGATTCGCATAGAAAAACCAAAGAGCGTCAGGCTCTTTGGTGATTTTCTGTGAGTTGGCCTACGAGGTTAGCTGTCGGGTTCGGGCCAGGATCGCCCTAGTTCGCGCGGCCCGTTTCAGCAAGGCCGTCTGATCATTCACCCCAACGCGCGCGTCTTCTCAACGCGCGTTTTAATGGGTCCCCCGCCTCCTCAACCGCGAATGGAACGGTTGAGAGTTAAGCGATGAGATGACGTTAGGGAATCTGCCCGGGCCCTGTCAATCAGCAAAAGCCTTAGGAGGAAGGCAGGGAGAGCGTGAAGACCGAGCCGTTGGCGGGCCGGGACGCGACGGCCACGTCGCCGCCGTGAGCCCGGACGATGGCCTGAACCAGGCTCAGACCCAGCCCCAGGCCCGGCGTGCCATGCGCGGTATTGCCGCGATAGAGACGGTCCCAGATCCGCGGCAGCTCGCCCTCGGGAATGCCGGGGCCGTTGTCCCGCACCGCAATCGTCACCATCGCCCCCACCCGCGCGGCGGAAACCGCCACCCGGCCGCCCGGCGGCGTGTACTTGAGGGCATTGTCGATCAGGTTGGCCAGAGCCTGCTTGAGGCGCGCGCGGTCGGCATTGAGCAGGAGGGCCGCGTCGCAGGCGCCTTCCAGCGCGACGCCCTTTTCTTCTGCCACGGCGCCATAAAGGTCGAGGACTCCGTCCACCACGTCCTGAACCTTCAGGCTTTCGCGGTTGAGTTTGAGCGTGCCCGTTTCGGCTTCGGAAACGTCCATCAGCGTTTTGAGCATCGTGAGCGCCTCGTCCGACTGTTCGAGGCAATCGGCCAGCGCCTCTTCCTGGGCGCCCGGGCGGCCGCCCGGCTGAAGGGCGCTTTCGGCGGTGTTGCGAAGTCGCGTCATGGGCGTGCGAAGGTCGTGGGCCACATTGTCGAGGGCGTTCTTCATGCCGTCCACCACGAGCTCGATACGATCGAGCATCCGATTGAAGAGCAGGCCGAGCTCATCAAGCTCGTCGCGCGTGCCGCGGACAGGTACCCGCGCGCCGAGACGGCCGGTCGTCGTCACCGCCTGAACCGTCGATATCAGACTTCTCAGTGGTCGGAGGATGCGGGCCGACAGAGCGACGCCACCGAGCAATCCCATGGCGATGACCGGGACCAGCACACCGGCCGCGATTGAAACGAACCTCTCGACGGGCGCGTTGCGCTGCACCGTGGTCTTCCCCACCTGCAGAATTTTCCCGTCGCGCAGGCGGACTGTGAAGATGTCCAGCTGGTCTTCGTCGCCGCGCTGCACGACGCGTGTCCATTTGTTCTCGCGCGGCGCCTGCCGATCGAGCGACGCGACGTCATACTCGCTCAGGCGTTCCCCATCTGAGAACAGGGTCTGGTTGTCGCGGCTGGCCACGCGAATGAGGACCGCTCCCATTCCGGGGGCGCGTAAGTCCTCCCGAATCTCGGACATCATCGCGTCAAAGCCGTCATCGTCGAACCGGCTCTGGTACTTCTCGACGGTGCCGTGGATGAAGTCCTTGTCCTGGCCGGAGAGATAGGTCTGCAGGAGAAGAACGGCGACCGCGAAAATAGCGACGGAGCTCAACGCGAAAATAGCCGTATACCAGAGCGCCAGCTGGACGCCGATGGTTTTCCAGGCGCGTTTAATCATCTTTCAGGACGTAGCCCACGCCGCGGATCGTCCGGATCATCTTCCGTTCGGAAATGCTGTCGACTTTGTTGCGAAGGCGGCAAACCAGCACGTCGACGACGTTGGTCTGCGGATCAAAATCGTAACCCCAGATGCGCTCCATGATCATCGTCTTCGACAGCACGCGACCCGGGTTGCGCATGAAATATTCCAGAAGCTGGAATTCCTTGGCCTGGAGTTCGAGCCGGGCGTTGGCCCGCCGCGTCTCGCGGGACAGAAGGTCCACGGTGATGTCGCCGACGGTGATTTCGCGGGTTTCGACGATGCGGCTGTTCCGGCGGATGAGCGCCTGGAGGCGGGCGAGAAGCTCGGAAAAGGAAAAGGGTTTGGTCAGGTAATCGTCGCCGCCCGCCTGAAGGCCCTTGATGCGGTCATCCACCGAGCGCTTCGCGCTAAGGATGATGACCGGCGTGTTCTTCCCTCCGCGGCGAAGTTCTTCCAGCACGGAGAGCCCGTCGCGCCCAGGGAGCATGAGGTCGAGCACCGCGGCGTCGAACGGAGTGGACAGGGCCATCTGGAGGCCTTCTTCTCCATCGGAGGCATGGGCCACCACGAATCCCGCCTCTTTCAATCCTTTCTGAATGAAGGCCGAGATTTTGGCGTCGTCTTCGACAATGAGGACTCGCATGGCCTATTGTTCCTTAGCTGGGCCATCGAGGCAACGAAAGTTGCGACCTTTCACACATGTAATGCTTGGGCAATCAACGGGAAGGCCGGGGATTGTATGATGGGTCATGAGCTTTCGCCAGTCCCGCTTCAGCCCCCTTTTGGTCTGTCTCGGCTTTTACCTCCTTTTGACGAGCGCCCTTCGGATTTACCTGACCTCCCGGTTCGGCCCCGTCGGCCTCTGGAACGACCAAAGCCTGCACGCTTTTCTGATCGGCCTGCGCATGGACCTCGTGGCGGGGTTCCTGCTCCTTCTGCCGCTCGCCCTCTGGCTCGCGCTCATCCCGGAGAAGATATTCACGGCGCGTTGGCACCGGATTGTTCTTCTCGCTGGCGTGAGCCTGTTCTGCGTCGCCCAGGTGTTTACCGCGAAAGTGGAGATTGAGTTCTTTAACGAGTTCAACGCGCGATTCAACACCGTCGCGGTGGATTACCTGATCTATCCGCACGAGGTATTCGTCAACCTGTGGCAGAGCTACCCGATCGTTCAGGTCCTGCTGGCGTCGCTTTTCCTCGGTCTCGGCGCGGCCTTCGCGTTTCGCCGCGCGATTCTCACGGCGGGGAACAACCAGGCGCCGTTCCGCGTCCGCGCGGCCTTCCTTCTCTTTTATCTCGCGCTGAGCGGAATCCTGAAAGCGAGCGTCTCGTATGAAACCACGCGCTTCTCGCAGGACCGCGTCGTCAACGAGCTTTCCTCGAACGGGCTCTACTCATTCGTCTACGCCGCGAGCACGCGCGACCTGGATTACACGGCCTATTATAAAACCCTTCCGATCGACGACGCGTACGCCCGCGTGCGGGCGCTCGTTTCGCAGCCCGGCGTCGTCTTCACGGGCGATCCGCATTCGATCGAGCGCCTGATTCGGGGCCAGGAGCAGGCGCACCCGAAAAACCTCGTCATCATTCTCGTGGAAAGCTTCGGCTCCGAATTCTGGGGCGTCCTCAATCCAGGCAAACCCTCCTGGACGCCGGAAATGGACCGGCTATCGAATGATGGCCTTCTGTTCACAAACCTGCACGCTTCGGGTAACCGCACGGTGCGCGGCATGGAGGGCGTCCTCGCGTCGTTCCCTCCGCTGCCCGGCGACTCCATCGTGAAGCGGCACCTGTCCGATAACGTCAACACCGTGGCGCGCACGCTCAAGAAGAAAGGCTACGAGACGCTCTTTCTTTATGGAGGTCGCGGCGTGTTCGACGGAATGCGGTCGTTCTGCGTGCGCAATGGCTACGACCGTTTCATTGAACAGAAGGACATGCCGAACCCGACCTTCACCACGATCTGGGGCGTCTGCGACGAGGACCTGTTTCACCGCACCATCGAGGAGCTCCGCG
>JBBRXR010000071.1:0-6938 GCA_038238485.1 Elusimicrobiota bacterium
CATCATCTGCTCGATCGAGAACGTGGACCCGCTCGGCGTGCACACCGGCGACTCCATCACCGTGGTGCCCGCCATGACGCTGACCGACAAAGAATACCAGCGCATGCGCGACCAGGCGTTCGCCTGCATCCGCGAGATCGGCGTGGAAACGGGGGGATCGAACGTCCAGTTCGGCATCGACCCGAAAACCGGCCGCATGATCGTCATCGAAATGAACCCGCGCGTGTCGCGCTCGTCCGCGCTGGCCTCCAAGGCCACCGGGTTCCCGATCGCCAAGATCGCCGCTTTGCTCGCCGTGGGCTACCGCCTCGACGAAATTTCCAACGACATCACGCAGAAGACGCCGGCCTGTTTCGAGCCGTCCATCGACTACACGGTGGTGAAGATCCCGCGTTTCGCGTTCGAAAAGTTTTCCGAGTCCAACCAGGCGCTCGGCACGCAGATGAAGTCCGTGGGCGAAGTGATGGCGCTCGGCCGCAACTTCAAGGAAGCCCTGCAGAAGGCGTTCCGCGGTCTCGAGATCGGCCGCGCCGGCCTCGGCGCCGACGGCAAGAGCTTCAACCCGCAGGTCGACAAGGCCATTGCCGACCTCCCGAACCTGACGACCGACGTGTGGAAGCAGCAGTATGGGTCCGTGGTCGACGCCGTGAAGGAAAAAATCCGTGTCGCCAACTCCGACCGGCTCTTCGCGCTCAAGGCCGGTCTCAAGATGGGCATCACGGCGGAAGAGATTTTCAACCTGTGCAAGATCGACCCGTGGTTCATCCACCAGATTCAGGAGCTCGTCGAGTTCGAGGCCTATTTCCTCGAGACCGTCAGCGCCGGCGCCAAGCGCCGCGAGGGCGACACCGGCCCCGCGCCGGAAGGTGCGAAAAGCATTTCTGCGGACCTGATGCGCGAGGCCAAGAAGTTGGGCTACTCCGACGCGCAGCTCGCGTTCCTGCTCGGCCAGACCGAGAAGAAAGTGCGCGAGATCCGCAAGACGCTCAAAGTCGAGCCGGTCTACAACCTGGTCGACACCTGCGCCGCGGAGTTCGAAGCCCTCACGCCTTACTATTACTCCACCTACGGCGAGGAAGACGAAACCAAGCCGACCAGCAACCGCAAGATCATGATCCTGGGCGGCGGCCCCACCCGCATCGGCCAGGGCATTGAGTTTGACTATTGCTGCGTGCACGCCGTCATGGCCCTGCGCGAGGAAGGCTTCGAGACGATCATGGTGAACTGCAACCCCGAGACCGTCTCCACCGACTACGACACGTCCGACCATCTTTACTTCGAGCCGCTGACGCTTGAAGACGTCCTGAACGTCTACGAGCGCGAGAAACCCGACGGCGTCATCGTGCAGTTCGGCGGGCAGACGCCGCTCAACCTGGCCCTGCCGCTCGAGGAATACAACGTCCCGATCATCGGCACGAGCCCCGACTCCATCGACCTTGCCGAAGACCGCGAGCGGTTCGGCCGCCTGCTGGCCAAGCTCGGCATCCCCACGCCCGCCAACGGCATGGCCCGCTCGTTCCCGGAGGCCAAGGAAGTGGCGCACAAGATTGGCTACCCGGTCATGCTCCGCCCGTCTTACGTGCTCGGCGGACGCGCCATGGAAGTGGCCTACGACGACGTGATGCTCGAGAACTACGTGGAGCGCAACACCACGGTCAGCTCCACGCACCCCATCCTCATCGACAAGTTTTTGGACAACGCCCTTGAGATCGACGTGGACGCGCTGTCCGACGGCGACGAGACCTACATCGGCGGCATCATGGAGCACATCGAGGCCGCGGGCATTCATTCGGGCGATTCCGCCTGCATGATCCCGTCGCGCAAGCTCAACAAGGAATCGCTCGAGACCATTATTTCCTACACGAAGTCGCTGGCGAAGGCCCTGAAGGTGAAGGGCCTCATGAACATGCAGCTCGCGTTGAAAGACAACGTGGTCTACGTGCTCGAGGTGAACCCGCGCGCCAGCCGCACGGTGCCGTTCGTGTCGAAGGCCACGGCCGTCCCGTTGGCCAAGCTCGCCGCGAAGGTCATGGTGGGGCTCAAGCTCAAAGACATCCTGCCCAAGCACGTGCTCGGCAAAGACGATTTCAAAACGCCGTGGACCTCCGTCAAGGAAGCCGTGCTTCCGTGGACGCGCTTCCCCGGCGTCGACGCCATCCTCGGCCCGGAAATGCGCTCGACCGGCGAAGTCATGGGCATCGCCGACAATTTCCCGGCCGCCTACGCCAAGAGCCAGGCCGCCGCGAACTCACCGCTCCCCGAGAAGGGGAAAGTGCTGGTGTCACTCCAGAAGTCCACCCGGGCCCGCGCCGAAGACACCATCCGCAAGTTCCACAAGCTCGGCTTCGGCATTCTCGCCACCGAGGGCACCGCCGAGCAGATCCGCGCCTGGGGCGTCCCCGTCGAGGTGGTCAAGAAGATCGCCGAAGGCCGCCCCAACGTGGTCGACCTCATCCATAACAAGGAAGTCAGCCTCGTCATCAACACGCCCGCCGGCACCCACGCCAAGAACGACGGCTTCTTCATCCGCAACGCCGCCCTGCGCTCGGGCATCAGCATCATCACCACCCTCGCCGCCGCCGCGGCCGCCGCCGAAGCCATCGAGTGCGAGCAGAAGGAAGACTGGAAGATCAAAAGCATCCAGGACTACTACGCCCAGCTCAACATCAAAGTGGAACCGAAGACGTTCGGGAAGGTGAAGAAGGCGGAGAAGACGAAGGCGTGAGTTTCAAAACAGATCTCGACGCAAAAGAAGCCCCCGGTTCGCGAAAGCGAAGCGGGGGCTTTAAATTTTTAGTCAGTGGAAACGCCCCGAACCTTCCCCCGTTCGGAACCGGTATCAGCCCCTCAGCCCCAACCTTAGAGAACGCGCCTTCTGATCCGTCATGCGTTCGAGACTTTGCCTTTCTCAGATTTGACCCGCCTCTGACACCAAATACCCCGGCCGTTGAGTCATAATTACGTTATACTTATGGACAACGTTCCGTTCGAATGGGACCCGGTCAAGAACCGGGCCAACGAGAGAAAGCACGGGGTTCGGTTTGAAGTGGCGCAGCTTGCCTTTCTCGACGAGCAAGCCCTTCTGATACATGACCCGGACCATTCCCGGGAGGAAGAGCGCTACCTTCTGTTGGGCTGGGCCGGTCGTGCTCTTTTGGTTGTTGCCCACTGTTGTCGCAAGACTGACGGCATCATTCGCATTATCTCCGCTCGCGAAGCGACGCGGCGAGAACGAGCCCGATACGAGGAAGAAACCCCATGAGAAAGGAATATGACTTCTCCAAGTCCAGGAAAAATCCCTACACGAAACTTCTGAAGCAGCAGATCACGATTCGCCTCGAGGTGGACGTGGTGCGCTATTTTAAGCGGCTGGCCGAGGAATCGGGAATGCCCTATCAAAACCTCATCAATCTCTATCTGAGAGATTGCGCCGCGTCCAATCGAAAGATCAACATCAAGTGGGCGGCCTAGCGGCCCAGTTCGACGCGGAAAGGGATGCTGCACTTTGGCTTCCCGTTCCGGTTCTCAACGTGCCGTTTTTGATCAACCCACGGCTGATACTGGCACCGTCGGAACCGTTACCTTCCGTTTCCGACGGCGGGCTTGATTCGCTGAACCGGGGCAGAGGCCGAATTTAATACTCTGACGGCATGACCATCACTCGATCCACTGCCGTCCGATTCCTGTCCGCCGTTTCGCTTCTCCTTGTCCTGCCGCTCGCTGCCCGCGCGGCTGAGCCTGTCGTGGCTGAGACCACCGCCACGCTCACCCAGCAGCTTCAGGCGCTCGCCGAGATGGCGAAGGCCAAAACCCCAGCGGAAAAACGCGCCATCATGGACGGCGCCACCGACCAGCTCCGCGCTTCGAACATCCTGGCGAAGGCCAAAAAAACGGGCGACAAGATGCCTTCGTTCTCTCTGCCGGACGTCTCGCGCGGCACCGTGGCGTCGACGAACCTGCTCAAGCGGGGGCCCCTGGTTGTCGTGTTTTACCGAGGCGACTGGTGCCCGTACTGCAATCTCCAGCTCCTCGATCTTCAGAAGCACCTGCCGGAAATCGAAGGCCTCGGCGCGAGCCTGGTGGCGATCTCGCCGCAGACGCCCGACAACAGCCTGACGACCGCCCAGAAAAGACACCTGACCTACAATGTTCTCAGCGACGCGGACGGCCGGGTGGCGTCGAAATTCGGCCTCACGTACCGCCTGCCGCCCGAACTCAAGAAGCTTTACGCCGACTTCGGCCTTGACCTCGAGAAGTCGAACGGCGCCCACGAATGGTCGCTGCCCATCGCCGCGACCTACGTGGTTTCCCGCGAAGGCGAGATCGTCTATTCATTCCTCGACGTGGATTACAAGAAGCGGGCGGAAACGCTCGACGTCATCAAAGCGCTGAAAGAGCTTCCCCGATAAAGCCGTCCATGATCGACCTCGCCCAGCCCCAGACCACCAACGATCTCGCCCGGGAGCAGGCCGTGACGCTGGCCACGCCGCGCCGGCGCTACGGCGTTCTGGCGCGGCTCTTGTTCGTGAGCATGGACTTGCTCTACAGCCGGAAGCGGACGCTGTCCAAGTTCAAGGTGCTGGAGATCATCGCCCGCGTGCCGTATCAATCGTGGGAGCATGTCGCCTATATCGCCATGACGCACACGTACCACCGGCCGCACTTCGCCCGACGGGTGTTTGAGTTCGTCCGCGAATCGCGCGCCCAGCAGGACAACGAGCAGTGGCATCTTCTGATCCTGGAAGAACTCGTTCAGAAGAAAGGCATCGCGGAAAATTTTCTGCTGGCGCGGCTGGTTCCCCAGTTCATCGCGTTCTTCTACTACCACGTGAGCTGGCTTCTGTATGTGATCCAGCCGCGGCTGAGCTACGAGCTCAACGCCGACTTCGAAGATCACGCCGAGCACGAGTACATGGGCTTCGTCCAGGAAAACCCGCCGTTCGACCAGGAGCCGTTCGTCAGCGATTTCGAAAACGATTACGGCTCGTTTCATTCGTTGGGGGATTTGTTTCGCCGCATCGGGCTGGACGAGCGTCTCCACAAGCAGGAAAGCATCGACCGCATGGCGCAGCCGCGTTTTTGAGGCGCCCTTCGGCGCATCCGCTTCCTGATCACCCGCTTCACCTCACGCCGCAAACCCGCTAAACTTCTGTCATGTCCCATGAAATCCTGGTTGGCGTTCAAGTGAAAGACAGCGACATGTATCGGCAATACCGCGAGGCGATGATGCCCATTCTCGAGCGAATGGGCGGAGAGTTCCGGTATGACTGGGACGTGGCGAAGGTGCTGAAGTCGGCGGTCGACAAGCCGATGAATCGTGTCATCGTGATTCGCTTTCCGGACAGCCTCACGAAGCAGGCCTTCTTCAACGACCTCGGCTACAAGCGCGCGAAGGTAGAATTCTTCGAAAAAGGCGTTGAGACCTCGACGATCCTCGCGGCGTACGACGTCCTTTCGGAGACGGCCTGACGCTTTACGGAACCAACTTCAGCTTGATGGTCGGCGTGAACGTGTGGTCGCTTCGACCGGTGGGGCGCTTGCTCACGGCTTTACCGGACACGCCGCCCACATCGAAGGGCCCCGGGGGAACCCGGAATCGGTTGTCCTGCCCGGCGACGTTGGTCACGACGTAGACGCCCATCAGTTTCGGTGTATCGAAGGTCATGACTGCGACGCCGTTGGCGTCGGCCGTGGCCGAGAGATTTTGGCTGCTGACTTTCTGGCTCGCCGCGTTGATCGTCCACGCCACCGCCGTCACGGTGACGCCGGCCAGTTTGAAATTATTTCCCGCGGGGAGATTGGTCGGTTTGACCAGCTGAACCCGGACGGTCATGTTCCGGAGGGGGTTCGGCGCCGCCAGAAAAACGCCGGGCGGGGCCGGGACGAGGGCGCCGTAAATGGCGTCAGCGCCGTCGCCACAGTTGGCCAGGCCATCGCAGTCATAACTCATATCCGGGATCGCCGAATCATCGGGGGCAATCAAGAGGGAGGTGGATGTCGGGTACGTGTCAGTCGGGGAAGGCATGGGCATCGGCATCCCGAAAATCCCGTTGACCGGAGATGCCGTCGGCGCGGGATAATTCCCAGCGACCGGGGTGGGCCCATCGGCCCAAAGGCGCCCGGCACCGATTCCCACCACCACCGCGACCAGCGCCGCCGTCAGAAACTTCCTTAAAATCATAGGGCCTCCCAGGTGACGATTGAACTGAGGATAGCATGGTCCCCAGGACCTTAATTTCGGGTTAACGCCGCATTAATATCTGGCAAGCATTCCCGGATTCTCGCCCGAAATAAATATTTTTTTACCGTCGATCCGGGCATGTTGCGCGCGCCCGCCCGCCTCTGCTACGTTAGCGTCCTCACCTGATTCGCGCCTGAAAATCGACATCATCTCGGTCAATGAAATCATCCTTCGCTTGGGGGTAGCTATGCGCGTTCCTCAGCCTGGTTTTGTTTTTGTCCTCCTCAATGTGACCGATCCGGGACTCGTGAAGATCGGGCGCGCCGCGGGGCGTTCCACCGTGGCGCATGAAGAATGGGTCGGCGATCCGGCGGCGGTGGAGCGGCGGCTTCGCCGACATTTCGCGAAGCGCCACGTGGCGCGGCGGCCCGGTTTTTTCCGCGTGCCGGTGGCCGAGGCCGTGCGGGCGCTCAAGGCCACGGGCGGGCGCGTCCGGAAGGGCCGGAATTACCTTCGCTTCCAGCCGGCGGGGCTCAAGCGAGAGCGGACCATTCTCCAATAACTTCTATGATTCAGACCGCATGAGGGGAGGACCCATGAATCGTTCCACTGTTCTGGCTGCGGCGCTGGCGCTCTCCGGCCTTCTCGCGATGGAAGGCGCCGTAGCGGGCGAAAACGTGACCGCCGCGATCGCAAACCTTTCCTGCGCGCCCTGGGACGGCCGGGCGTTCCACGTGGCCATTCCGCTCGACATGAC
>JBBRXR010000072.1:0-6878 GCA_038238485.1 Elusimicrobiota bacterium
ACGGCGCTGTCGACCGAGCGGTTGACGCTGCCTGCCCCGATGCAGCGCGTGATGGCGCGCTTCGTGTCGAACCCGTCGGACGTACGCAACACGATGCGTGAGCTCTCGTACGTGGACGCTTACCTTTATAACTGGGCACCGCGCGGCAGCACCTATCGCGACATGATGACGCGCCTCAGGAACCAGGGCGCTGCGTCGCAGAACGAGTGGTACATCAATCCGTTCCCGGGCGCCGGTCTCGGCGTCGAACCGGCGCGTCTCGAGCGTCTGCGTCCCGTCGTCTCGGGCGTGGAAGCCCGCGCGATGTACGCCGACGCGAACCCGACGGCCTGGCTGCCGGCGATTGGCGCGCTCGCCGGCCGCGATCCCCGAGTCGTTGATGGAAGCCGCCTCCCCGAATTCATGGGCGTCTATCGCCCGGATACATTCGACCGCTCCTTCGCGCTTCGCACCGGCGGCACCGACGCGGTGGGCAGTTACCTCGGAACCAATTTCCCCAGCTATTTCGATCCGCGCGCGACCGTTGACGGCCGCGCGAATCCGACGTATCGCTGGTCGGTCCGCTTCGGCGCTCCCGCTGCGGCGCAGGACCACGTCTACAACTATCAGGACCTGGGCCAGGGCCCGATGGGCTTCCTCCTCTCGGTGCATTCGGGCCTTCAGGGCATGCGCACCACCTGGAACACCGGCACCGGCGGACTCTATCCGACCAGCGAACGCCTGACCTATCTCGATCAGACCGACGCGAACCTGGTGGCACTCCGCGAGCGCGGCGTGGTGATGAGCCCGTCGGGCGTGCTGGACTATCAGTTCCCGGCCACGACCACCCGCAGCGCCGAGCAACTGCGCCTCGCCTACGTCACCGGCGTGCGCGAATCCGGCGAACAGCTCCGCGCCCGCGAGCACTCGCTCGCCGTGGCCCGCGCGCGCGCCACCGTCATCGAGCGCGGCAGTGGTTACGTCCACGTGACGGCCGCCGGCTCGCCGCAGACGTTCACCGTGGAAGCGAAACCGGCCGACACCGCTGGCTTCAATATCATCCTCGGCGCGGCCCGCGAAGGCAGCACCGGGCACCGCTTTGACGCGTCAACGAACCGTTACTCGTGGATAAACGGCGAGCGCCGTTTCGCCTTCGAAGGCGCCACTCTTCGCGAGTTCGACGCGCGCGACAACTTCGTCCAGTCATGGGAAGTCGTCCGCTCCATCGACGAAATTCGTCGCGTGACGGCCGCCTGGGAGGGCACGCTTGCCGCCCAGCCCCGCCAGCTCGAGCTCATCGAGCGCGGCGGCTTCCGTAAAGTCGCGATCAACCCCGAGGGCACCAGCGAGATCGTCGAGATCGAGCTCGGCGACGCCGGCATCGCGACGGCCCGTGAGCGCGCCCGCACCGCGTCTCGTGAGCAGAGAGTTCGCTTTAACCTTATGCAGGTGTTTGAGACCGAGGAGAACGATCCGCGGACCAACCGTCCGCGCCGCGTGGTGTATGAAGTGTTCGCCTCGCCCGCCTCAGCGGCGCGCGTGCGCACCCAGCTGATCGATCCCAATGGCGTGCCCGAAACGCCGGAACTGCGTGCGCTTCGCGCCGAGGTCATCCGTGCTTTCGGCGCCGCGGGCCTGACTCCGGCCGAGCAGGCCGCCACGCGCGACAACACGACGCGCCTCGTGGACGTCCAGTCCGTTCAGCGCGCGGGCGGCGGCGGTGGCGCGATCATCCTGAGCCCGAACGGCGGGTACCTCCGCGTGGAGCGCGATCCCAACGGCGCTCCGGCCGGTTCTACCTATCAGCGGCTCACCCGCGAGTTCATCGCCAAATATCCCAAGGCCGATGATCGCCGGGCGATCATCACCCGCTTCGGCACGCCCGTGTTCGTCCGCGAAGTCGATGGTCGCCGCGAAGTGGTCGTCGTCATGTCCGACCCCGACTATCGCGTGTCGCTCGGCGACGGCAAGCCGCGCACCGCCGCGGAGATCGCTCAGCTCCGCACCACCATTCAGGAAAACCGCCTGCGCATGATGCGCTGGGCCGAAGCCGAGCGCGCCGCCGGACGCCTGCCCGCGAACTTCGATTCGATTTCTCTCTCGAACCCCGCCCGCGTCGGTCCGAACGGTGAAGCGTTGTTCAACGACCAGGGGCTCCTCGAACTCGACTCGACGCCGCTGATGGCGCCGCGTCCCGGCGGACGCCCCGACCCCGCGTCGACCGCCCGCGAGCTCCGCGAAATCAATGGCAACGTCGTGCGCCGCACGCTTCCGAACGGCATGGTCCAGGAATTTAACGCCGACGCCAACGACCTTCTGTCGCTCGAAGCGCTGCTTCCCATCGAAATCCCGACGCGCCAGCTTTTCAACGGCCGGGAGGTCATGACCTTCTCCCGTGACATCATCCGCGACGATCAGAACCGCATCACGGGCTTCCGCGTTACCGGCACGCCCGCCGCCGACGCGCCCGCGGGCCTCGTCGGCCGCGTCACAGAATTTCGCCTCATGCGCATCGGCACGGGTGCCGACGGTCAGCCGGTCATGGCCGTCCGCCCGGTCACGGAGACCACGGGCAATGAGCGCACCGTCACCACTTACGGCGACAACGGGCACCGGACGCTGGTCCAGTACCAATCGCGCCAGGGTGACGCGTGGGTCACCGTCCGCGAATCGCGTGCGCGCATGCGCGAAGGCCAGCCGCTCGTCGACAACGACAACAATTTCATCGTGGAGTCGCGCAACACCCTCACCGGCGCGTTGACCATCGAGCACGTCACTCCGCTCGGCCAGGTCACGCGCACCGACAGTGGCTTCACGCGCACCGTGTACACCGGTTTCATCCTTCACCCCGTCACCGGCGTCTGGGTGCCGAGCGAGGTCCGTGTGTTCCAGGGCGACGTTCCGACGGAGCGCCATGAAGTGACGCTCCTTCCCAACGGGGAAACGGAAACACAGATCTTCCAGCTTTCGCCCGAACCCGTCGCGGGCGGCACGCTCGTCTACCGCGACCGTTTGGCCAGCCGCGATTTCCGCGACGCGCGCGGAGACCTGCTTCGTCGCGTGGAGCGCATCAACCTCTGGATGAATGAGGAAGACACGCGTCCGCGCATCCACGACACCACGATTGAATTCGACCCGGTTCGCGCCCGCGAGTTCGCCCGCCAGTACGGCGTGCAGGGCGCGGAGTTTCCGCGCGTTGCCCGCAACCGCGCCGGCGACATCCTTCGCGTCTACACCGTGACCGTCGACACCGAACGCCAGGGCGACCGCGTTCTGCCCGTCATGCGCGTCAACATCAAGATGCAGGGCCCGCAAGGTCCCAACGCCGCCGCAGACCTCGCAGCCATGTCCGACGTTTCGCGCGCGCGCGTCACCACGGGCACGACATCTACTTTCCGCGTGATCGCCATGGGCGAGGGCGACAACGCCGACGTCCGCCTGCGCCGCGTCCGCCTCGACAACTCCAACGGCGAAGTCACCGAATTCCGCTACACCGTCCCCAATCCGTTCGGTATCGCCGCCTGGAGCGGCACCACCAAGGCGGGGGAACGTGAACCGTACCGCATCACCGTTCCGTCTGACGCGTCGGGCACTCCGCTTGTCGACCTCGCCACCGGCCGCGCGCCGGCAACGATGCCGCGCATTGCGCGCGCCGCCGATGGCCTCGTCCGCTTCGATGAGCATGTGCGCCGCGAGCGCGGTCTGGCGCGCTTCCAGGCGCGCTACATGAACGCGGCGGGCCAGTTCATTCGCGAGGCCCCCACGGGCTCGGTGTCGATCAATTCCGATTTCGTGCAGGACCCGTACACGCAGTTCGCCACGCCGCAGACGACGCTGACGATTGACGGTACGGTCGACAACCCGGTGCGCGCAACGATATGGCGGGCCTTCTTCGACCCCAAGAGCTGGGACTCGCGGGTCAAGGACAAGCCGGTCGACGACGAACTTCCCAAGCCGGGCGCGGGCGCGCCGAAGAAGGAAGGCGCCGCCATCCCCCGCATGGCGCCCCTGCCGAGCACGATCGCCCAGGCGGACGGCCCCGGTATCGGCAACATGTCCGCCGTCAGCAGCCTCATGCTCGTGTCCCTTGTGATCGGGCAGGTTCCCGCCGGCAAAGAGAAGGAGCCGGCGGTTGTGGTTCCTGCTCCGCCGGCGCAGCCGCGCGCGCCGCGCACCGTGCTCACCAATGGCGCCGACCGTGAAATCGAAATCGTCCGCGAGTCGCTCGAAGCCCGCCGCTTCCCGCGCACGAACGCCGGCGACAACAGCCTGATCAACCAGAGTTCCCTTTACGACACGGCCATCACCGCCCAGG
Organism: Elusimicrobiota bacterium; assembly: GCA_038238485.1. Lineage (GTDB taxonomy): Bacteria > Elusimicrobiota > Elusimicrobia > F11 > F11 > JBBRXR01. The sequence goes on from JBBRXR010000072.1 coordinate 4,295, forward strand.
CGCTCGCCTCAACGGGCGAGCCCGGAGGCATTCACGCCGCGACCGCCCTTCTCCTGAGAGTTGGAGAGAACTGGCCGGAACGCACGGATGTCGTGTCCGAAGCGGGGGGCCGCAGCCACACGACCCGCGGATGGATGGCGATGTCCAACGGCCCGAGCCGGGTGGTTGAATCAGGCCCGATCCTGCATGTGGGCATCGCCGTCAGAAACGTTTTGTCCCGCGTGCCCGAGAGCGACGTGGCCACGCGCCGTGCGCTCACCGCGCTTCTCGTTCGCGTCGGCGACTACACACTCGAGATGCAGGGCGCCGAGGGCGGCGTCCGCCACGGCCCGCTCGGCAATCCGGACCTGGCGAGCGACCAGCGCTTCGGCAACAACGACCCCGCCGGAACGCGCCGCTGGGACACGTACACGGCTGAATACCAGGTCGACGCCTACGCCGTTCAGATGGCTCTTTTTGAGGCGACCGGAGAGGCGCGCTACCGCGACGCCGCCGAACGCACGCGCGCCTTCCTTATTAATCGCTTCTGGGACGCCGGGTCTCATCGCTTCCGCGCCGGCTATGCGCCAGGCGTGGCGCGCGACGCCAAGCCGGGTGAGCCCGCGGCGATGGCCGACCGTTTCCCGACCGACGTGCAGGTGTGGGCCATCAGCGCCATCGGCATCGATCGCCTGATCGCGCCCCTGCCGGGCGAAGCCAATCCGCGCATCACCATCGACGACGTCAATGCGATGTTCGGCGCTCTCAACACGGATCACGCCGTGAAGAACGCCCGCAATGAAATCGTGGGCTACGACTATCTGGCGCAGCGCTCCCGCAACGAGCCCGCCTCTCGCGCCGTCGTTTCCGTTGAGTGGACCGCCCAGGTGATGGCAGCGCAGCTGCAAATGGCGCGCTACCTTGAGGCCAACCCGGCCGTCGCTACGCGCCTTCGCGTCACACCCGATACCTATCGCACCGCCGCCCGCGCCCTCGCCGGTCGGATGATGGCGCTCGAGCGCACGCCGAGCGGCGGACTCGCTTACGCCTACACCGCCGACGGCCGTCCCTCGGCGCCGGTCGCCACCGGCTTCGGCTGGAACACGCAGAATGGCACCGCGCTGATTTCGTCCGTCTATCTCATGGCCGTCCTGCGTGGATGGGACCCGATCGCACCGAACGGTGGCGGCATTCGCTTCGCCGCCGAAGCCGCGGTTCCCGAGCAACCCGGCCTTCTTCCGCCGCTCGTCGTCGCGGCTGCGCGTCCGGTCGGTCCGGTTGATCCGGCCCGTCCTCTCGCGCTCAATGCCCCCGATGGCACCGCGCTTCCGCGCGTCGACGTTGGCGTACCGGTCTGGTTCCGCGCTTACCGCGATCCTCGCACGGGTCTCGTTCCGAGCTTCGACGGCGCGCATATCGTGGGCGACGGCCGCGCGTATCCCGGTGATCACTTCAGCACCACCGACGAAGTCATGGCCGGCCTCGCCTTCCTCCATCAGCGGGACGGGGATTCCGCCCGCCGCATCTTCGATTTCTATCAGGCCGAGTTCTCGCGCCAGGGCACGCGCCCCGGCGACTCGCCGGCCGGCTTCCGCGGTTTCGCGGACACCTATCGCACGCACCGCGCGCCCGGTCTTCTCGATCGGCTGCTTGGCGCCGGCCGTGATCTCGGTCCCGGCATGGAAACGGAATTCACCCGCGACCCGGCCGATCTGTCGTCGGGCCCGCAGATCGACATCGGGGGCAATCTTCAGGTCGCCATGTACGCGATGCAGTACTACCGCGCCACCGGCGACGCACGCGGTCTGGAACTCGCGCGTGGCATCGTGGCGTGGGCCGCCGGCCTCAACGGAGACCGCGCCGGCGTCGTCATGGCGCCCGGTTCCGACGTCTATTCCGCTCAGCACAACGCGACGTACTACGCCGTGCTTCGCATGCTTCTCGAGGCCGCTCCGGCCGATGACCCGTCGCGCGCTGTCTGGCGCACCGAGTTCGGCGGCGTGCAGGGCGTCCTGCGCGATAGCCTCCTTGATCGTACCGGCCTTCCGATCCCCTCGCGCACCGGAGGTCGCTACCTCGCTGATATGACCGCGCTTCTGCTCGCCACGGGCCCCGAAGGCCTCGAGCGCCTGGGCATCAACCCTGTCGAGCTGATCCGCCTCACCGAAGAAAATTTCCAGGTCGAGATCACGCAGGGCGACCGACGCCTCACCGTCTTCGACTACACGAACACCGAAGGCCGCGTGCTGAGTCGCGACGGAGACCGTGTCACGCGCCGCGCTCCGATGGCATCGTTCGAAGGCACCACGCAGATGGCCGCCGTCTATCAGGTGATGAGCCGCCATTACGCGACGTCGAACCCGGCGCTCTCGGCCCGCTACGCGGAGAACGCGCGCACGCTCCTCGCCTCCGTTGACGCTTTCCGCATTCCGGCGCGCAACTCGTATCCCGCGGCCTCGGCTCGCGCGCGCACGGCCACCGATCAATACTGGACCCCGCCGCCGACGCTCGGCGCCCTCGGCACTTCCGCGTGGCGCGCGCTCGCGGCCAATGTCAATCCGTTCCAGCTGGACGGCACGGGCTTCCGCGCCCTTCCAAACGTCGA
>JBBRXR010000073.1:0-6858 GCA_038238485.1 Elusimicrobiota bacterium
CGAGCGCCGCTTTTCCGTCCCCCACGGTGCGCGCCGGCGACGGTCGCCCTTCGGAGCCGCCATAGCCTTCGTAGTCGAACACGAGAACGTCGAAGCCGTGGTCGAGCATGAAGGTCGCGCCGATGAAGTGGTTCGACACGTTGCCGTAGTTGCCGTGGAAGTGAACGACGATTCCCTTCGGATACTGCTGGGTGCGGAAAAGAAGGCCGAACAGCTTCTTCCCGTTTTCCGACGGGAAATAAACCATTTCATAATTGAGCTTGAGGTGATGCGGTTCAACGTAGAGGACGTTGTTCGGATAATAGAAGAAGGTGTGCGGACTGCACGACGCGATCATCAACGCCGTCGCGACCAGGCAAAGCGCACGGCGAAACGTCAGAAGAACTTCTTTTTGAGCCAACGCATCACGGAGTTGGACGGCGGCGTGCCGAACGCCAGTCCCACGGTGAGGTCGAACGGGACCTGGTCCACCCGGGCGATGGGAAGGTAGCTCACCGTCAGATTCACTTTGTCGGCCCTCAGGGGAAGAAGAAAATCGCCCCGCCACAGCCACTCCTGCCCGGACGAAACCTGATTACCCGCCCCCACCGAGGCCAACTTGCCGGCGGGCGTCGAGATCGACACCTCCCGGATGAAAGCGGCGCTTTTGAGACAACGAAGCTCGAATTCCATCCGGCCGTCTCCACGCGACGTAACAACCCGAAATGGTTGAACATTAAATGTTTCTCCGCCCGCAACACGGATTCCTTCACGGTCGACATTGATCGTCTCAGCGGGTCCGCAGAACACGGCGGCGGATCCCCTCACTGTGATTTCGTCGACGCCGTTGGACGGAATGCCGCCGCCCCATACGGTGACGACGGCTTTCTGGCCGTCGGGCGACACGAAACTGTCGGCCGGCTGGATGCCCGCCGGGACGGCGCCAATGTCATTGGCGTCGGTGACGGCGAGATTGACGCCTTTTCCATCCACGAGGGCCGTCAAGTGGCTGGATTCTGTGTCAAGCGCGCGCCAATCGCTTTCGCCGTGGGTGAGAAGAATCCGGACTTCGGTACCGGGACGGGTCAGGGCGGATTCGAGGCCGGCGGCCTGCGAGCGCGAGTAGCGCAGGCTGGCGACCTCTGCGCGCGCCGACGGGGGCGCGTCGGCGTGGGAGAGCGGCGCGCCCATCAAGAGAAGGGCCGTGAAGGCGGCGGTCAGGAACCGGAGCGGCCAGCAGGAAGTGGTCATTCGCGAAGGTTAAAAAATACGGACCCGCTCAACCATGCCTGCGTCGGGGGCGGACTCCGAATTGGTAAAATTCCTGGGTTCACCGAGGTCAAATCATGACACCCAATGGGCTCCCATCGGACGTGACCCGTCGCGAAGAATTCTTTCGCGCCGTTGCCGACGCGGTCAGCAACCACGTCTGGATCAATGCGCCCGACGGAGTCCCCATCCACATCAACGCCAGCTGGACAAATTACACCGGACTGACTTTTGAGGAAACGAAGAAAGGCGGCTGGCGGAACGCGATGCACCCGGACGATATCGCCGCCATCGACAGCGCGCGGACGGCGGCGATGGGGACGGAAAGCGAATACAGCTTTGAATACCGGGTCCGGCGAAAAGACGGCGTGTACCGCTGGCACGTCGCGCGCGTCGTTCCAGCGCGCGACTCGAGTGGAAAAACGGCCGCCTGGGTCGGCACCGCCACCGACATCGAAGACATCAAGAGCGCTGAGGTCCTTTTGCGCGAAAGCGAAGAGCGGTTTCGGCTGGCCTGCGAAGGCAGCGGAACCGGCGCCTGGGAGTGGGACATCGCGGCCGATCGAGTGCGATGGAGCGATCGCGTTTACGACATTTATGGTCTGAAACCGGGAGAGTTCAGCGGGCGCGTATCTGACTTTGGCGCGCTGACCCACGCGGACGACGCGCCTCGCGTCATGAAGGCGATCGAGGATGCGCTGTCAGGCGCCGCGTCCTACCGCGTTGAATTGCGTGTGATTCACAAAAACGGACGCCATCGCTGGATTTACAGCGCGGGCGAGGTCTACCGGGACGCCTCGGGAAAGCCGTTGCGCATGCTCGGCGTGGTCAATGACATCACCGACCGCAAAGAGACGGAGCAGCGTCTCGTTCAACAGGCCGAGGCGCTGTGGCAGTCCAACCAGGAGCTCGAGCAGTTCGCTTACGTGAGCTCTCACGATCTGAAAGAGCCGCTGAGGAAGATCGCCAGCTACGCCGATCTTTTGCGGTCGAAGGAGTTGTCGAACCTCTCCGGCGCGGGCGCGCATTACCTGGAAGGAATCACCGACGGCGTCATGCGAATGCGCGCTCTCATCGACGATCTTCTTTCCTTCTCCCATTTGAGCCAGCAGACCTCGGTCGATGACTCGATCGACATGAATAAGGTAGTCGCCGACGTGCTTGAGGATCTGGACTCGGCCATTCAGGAGGCGACGGCAACCGTGATGGTAGCGCCCCTTCCCACCATCAAGGCGTCAGGGACGCAGATGCGTCAGCTTTTCCAGAACCTCATCGGCAACGCCATCAAGTTTCATGGCGACCGCCCGCCGCAGGTGAACGTTTCCTCGGCCCTCGATGGTGATTCCTGGACCTTCACCGTTCGCGACAACGGCATCGGCATTGATCCGCAATATTTTGCCCAGATCTTTCGCGTTTTCCAGAGCCTTCATCCCCGCCACAAGTACCCCGGAACGGGAATCGGACTCGCGGTGTGTAAAAAAATCGTCGAGCGGCGCGGCGGGACCATCTCGGTAACCTCGATGCCCGGCCAAGGCTCAAGCTTCGTGGTCCGGCTTCCCGTCCAGCCGACGGCCGCCTCGACCGTCAACTAGGAAGTCTTCTTCCGTCGCTCGCAAGGGAACCGCCGCACGTCGCCGCCCGTTGTCACTGTCATGAACGACAACCAGCATCTCCTCGACGCCTACTCGTCAACGGTTTCGGGCGCGGCCGAAACGATCAGCCCCTCCGTCGTAAAGATCGAAGTCCGCCACCGCACCCAGCGGCCCTGGGGAGCGGAGGAAACCGGGGGCGCCGGTTCCGGATTTCTCTTCACTGCCAATGGGTACATCCTCACCAACAGCCACGTTGTGAACGGCGCCACCGAATTTATGGTGACGCTGCACGACGGCCAGCGCTTCCACGCGGAAAAAGTGGGCGACGACCCGCACACGGACCTCGCCGTGATCCGCATTCACGTCGATGGTCTTATCGCCGCCGCCTTCGGCGATGCCAAGGCGCTCAAGCCCGGACATGTGGTGGTCGCCGTCGGAAACCCGCTCGGGTTCGGTACGACGGTGACCGCGGGGGTGGTCAGCGCGCTCGGCCGCTCGCTGCGGTCGCAATCGGGACGGCTTATCGACGACGTGATTCAGACGGACGCCGCTCTCAACCCCGGAAACTCAGGCGGGCCGCTGGTGAACTCGCGCGGCGAGGTGGTGGGCGTGAACACCGCGATCATCCACGGCGCGCAGGGGATGTGCTTCGCGATCTCGGTCAGCACGGCCAAGCTCGTGGCGGGCCAGCTCATCAAGGAAGGGCGCGTGCGGCGCGGATTTCTCGGCATCGCCGGGCAGAGCGTCCGACAACTGGCCCACGCCGCGCGCTTCGACGGCGTGCGGGTGGACCGCGGCGTGCTCGTGGCGGGGATCGAGAAGGACAGCCCGGCCGAAGAGGCGGGCGTTCAAAAGGGAGACATCATCGTGGCGTTCGACGGGAAACCGGTGGCCGACATCGATGACCTGCACAAGCTTCTCACCGAGGAGCTCGTCGGTTCCCACTCCCGCATCACCGTGGCGCGCGGCAGCGCCACCGTCGCCCTGCCCATCACCGCCGCCGAAGCGAAAGCGGCCTAACCAGGCGACGCCGCCGACGCAGCGATTTTCCAGTCCAGCTCCGTCACTACCTGCGCGGCGATCGCTTCCGACCAGAAGGCCATGGTCCGGTCGAGAAGATGATCCAGCTCCCGTCCGGTTCCGTTGTTCATGGGAAACGGGGCGGGGAACCCCTCCAGCCATTCATAACCGAAGAAGAATGTTTTCCGGTACCCGTGCCGGCGCCGCCAGTCGTCCATGTCGTACTTCCAGCGGAAGCCGTCGACCATTTCCAGGATCGCCGAGGAAGTGGATGACTGGACGTCGAGCTGAACGCGCAGCGGAACGTGCCACGGATTGATCTGAAAATCGACGGACGCGGGGCGCGCGAGCTTGCCGTCGCGCAACGCCACGCGAACCACGCGGCGATAAGGTTGGCCCGTCGGCGCGGCGTCGCGCGGAGCGCCCTTGAGCCGCTGGGTCTCAAGCCCCACCACGGTCCAGTAACTCCAGACGGCTTTGAGGAACGCGTCGTATCGCGCGCCCTGCTCGTCGCGAATGGGATAGCGATAATCGCCGAGGGTGTTCCAGAAATACCCCTGGCCGCGAACGAACACGTATCCGTGCCGGTGACGCCAGACGTTCCACCCATCCGACGTCGCGTCCGCGGAAAGCGGGACGACGACGAGCTGGGTGAGGTGACCCTGTGGGTCCCGCTGATAACTGACCACGGCCGTCGCCTGCCAGAGCCGAACCTGGACGGAGCCGTCGCCGCCATCGTCCGGCCTCTTTACTTCCACCGGTTCGTCCACCCGCCCCCTCGGCAACCGCCCCGGTTCGAGGAACGACGGCTGGATATTGAAATCCACCTCGGCGGCGACCGCCCCCGGCGGCAACTTGTTCTTGTGGTGGATGCCAACGCCCAGCACCATCGCGCCAGCGAAAATGAGGACGAGAGGAATTCGAAACCGTTTCACGGTCTCATTGTAGTGATTGAGAAGAAAAGGGCGAGAGGGCGACTACGGAAGTTTTTTGGCTCCTAAGAGTTCGACTCGAACCGCGGCTTGAAATTCGCTGGGGGCCAGCGTGCGATCAATTTCGCTGAAAAACGATCGGCCGACTCCCCTATTCTCCGCTAGTACCTTCCATCTAAAAATCGTGTTAATGCACACGTTCCGCTTTTGGACAATTGAGAGAGTGGCGAAGTGAGGATGGAGACGGCAGAATCCGCCACACTGATTCTCAGGTATAAAGGAGTTCGAAGAGACCTCGATACCTGCGATGTAAAACTTTGACTGACGCTGCTTGATACCAGGCGACAACCTGGAATTTGCTACGTAGCGTTGGCGAACCGCATCAAATCGATACACATGCTCTCGTCGATAAATGCCTGAGGCTTTTGGGTTATCGAACGCATCAACGGTCAACGTTCCGGATTTGGCATCGAGGATGTACAACAGATTAAAGCCTGGCCCCGCCTTGGATTTCGCCATGTAGAGCCCGTCCGCTATCGAGCCTCCAGAATTCTCTGCCCAAGAACGGCAGAGAAATAACGGGACAATAATTAAGCCAAGGCTAAAAATCTTTTTCATTTTTGCAGGTACCACCCATATTGTTCAAGCAAGAAGCCCTGACTTCTCGCATACATTTGCGCGGCAAGAATAAGAGGATGAATTCCGATAGCCGGCACTCCTGCGAAATTCAAACTGAGCGCCGCCATATTGACGCAGTTGGTTCCAGGGGCCCAATAAGGCGTGATTCTCCCAAGAGACTCTGCGAACAATGTAATCGCTTTCGGGTTGACTCGGCTGATGGCGGTTGAGAAGAATTGCCCATCAGACTGGTATCGGTTCGTCGAACGATCAAGTCTGAAGAGATACTTCGAAAACAACTTCTTCTCTGGAGTCAGGGCATTCTTGAATTCCGCGACAGCGTTGTTTCGATCCGGACCAAAAGAGAATAACGAATCATTTGGAACAGTAATCTGCGAATGAGAAATCATATCTCCGGATTCGGTTTCAAGAGTGACGCCGTTGGCGTTTCCGAGGGCCCACAGGTCACCGATATTCGCTAAGGCGCCCAATCCGTAGCCAACATTTCCCCAGGCCGAATTCCCGTGCTCACCCAGATAGCCGATTTCACCGCTGCGAAGGTTATAGCTCGCAGCCCCAATGCTGACGGACGGGCTGGTATCTTCGCCGAAGATCGTCGACATCGCTGTACTATAGATGAACGAGCTCGCCGCGATCCCCTGCGTTCCACCAAAGGGCAAATCTAGTCCCGCCACGACACCTCCCGCCCCTCCGGCTGCAGCGCCGACGATGCCGCCTTCCTGCATGTAGAGGAACGTTTGCGGCCGATACCATTCGTAGCCGCGCGAGCGCGCATACTCATAGCCCTGGATGGCACCGGCAATTCCGCCGACAATTGCGCCAAACGCCGCAATTGAATTTCCACTGGGGTCGATATGCGTCATGGGGGCATTGCCGACATAGGCGTAGCGATTCAAGGCTTGAGAACTGCCTGGATCGCCGACGATCGAGTCCGGACTGATGAAGCGACCGAGGGCGGGATCGTAGTAGCGGGCGTTGTAGTAATAGAGGCCGGTCTCGGCGTCTTCTTCCTGCCCCGTGTATTTGCGGCGTAGCGGCGATGCACCGTCGCTGGCGGCGGTTTCCCCGAAGGGCGCGTAACTCAACGACTGGACCCGAATGCCGCTGCCATCGGTGATGACGGCCGCGCTACCGAGGTGATCGGGATGGGAATAAAAGGTCTGCGTTCCTCCCCCATTACGGACGATGTCGCAGACGAGCTGACCGTTCGCGAACACATGATCGATGCGGTCGCCGTTCGGCCTCGCCTCGTAATGCTTCCCGATGGTGAGCGTCGTACCCTGTGCGGTTGTTTTCTTCACGCGCGATCCGGCGGCGTCATAGACGAAAGTGCCGCGGGCGGTGCTCCCCTCCAACACTTTGACGAGCTTGCCGTCCGCATCGAAGCTGTACGTCCAGGTCGACGCGCCCGATGTCTTCGATGTCCG
>JBBRXR010000074.1:0-6857 GCA_038238485.1 Elusimicrobiota bacterium
AGCTTCGGCGTGTCGACTTCCGAGGCGCTCGAGAGCTGGCCCATCACCACGAAATCGGTGTCGCCGTCATGATCGTAATCCCCGAACGCCATCGATCCGTCCCAGAAGCCGTAGCTCTCGCCGAACGGGTTGTCGATGATGGAAAACGTGTTCGGCTGGGTCGCTCCGAGATTCGAGAAAATCAGGAAGCGCCGCGCGTCGAGCGCGGTGTTCGTGTAGCCGGAAGCGATCAGTTCCGGCCAGCCGTCGTTGTCGAGGTCCGCCCAGGCGAGCATGCCAGGCGACGCGTTGCCGGAATGCACGCCCGTCGAAAGGTTAATCACGGCCGACCCCAGGTTCGTGGTGCCGTTGCCTGTGTACAGGCGCAGGCGCGATTGGTTGCCGCCCGACTGCGGCTGATAGTAGCCGGACACAGCGAGGTCCCAGTTCCCGTCGTTGTTGAAATCTCCCCACGCCACCTGGCCGCCATTGAGCGGTTCCACTTCCCACGATTTGGTGAAGTTGCCGATGCCGTCATTGACGAGAAGCGCCGTGGTTTTTCGCGAAACCACCGCGATGTCGAGGTCGCCGTCGTTGTCGACGTCGGCGAGCGCGAGCGAGCCGCCGGTGATGCTCTGGGTTTCACTCGACAGGAACACAAGATCGAAACTGTGGTTCACCGGGCTGTTGCGCAGCGCGTAGAGGCCGGTCTGCGCGCCGATCGTGACGATATCGGGCGTTCCGTCCTGGTTGAAATCGCCCCAGCGGATCTGGCCCGAGGTGCCCGGGTCGAAATTAACGTCGATGCTCACACGAGAATCAATGGCAGGGTCGAAAACGCTGTTCATCGTCTGGGCCGCGCCGCGGTTGTGATAAATGAGGATGCGATTGCGCGTGGTCTGGTCACCCGTGGTCTTGCGGCCCCGCACCGCGAGGTCGAGATAACCATCGCCATCGTAATCCGCGAGCGCGATTGACGCGTCGTCCATGCCTTCCGGCAGCTGCTGGCCTTCCACGAACTTTGTTCCGTTGTAGAAGAACACCCGCGTGGCCACGGCGCCGGTTGAACCGGCTATCACAAAATCAAGGTCGCCGTCATTGTCGAGGTCGCCCCACACGACGGAGCCGTGAGTCGTTCCGGTGGATCCCACGAGAAGGTCGTCCGCCACCTCATAATGGCCAGCGATGACCGACGCGGTGCCCGGGATGACTTCGAAGGCCTTCGCGTTGTAGGCGCGAACGGCAAAGGTGTACGCCGCGCCGGGAGTGAGACCGGTGATCGTGGCCTGCTGCGACCCGCCCGGACCCGCCGGCGCCACAGTAATGTTGATGCGGTTCCAGGTCTGGAGCTGAAGGGGATTGGGATTTGAATTTGTGGTTGCGTAAATTTCATAGCCGCTGACCTTGTCTTTTCCGTCGCCTTTGGCGCTCGGTGCCGACCAGGTGAGGGCCACCTGCGCCCCCGTGGCGGCTCTCAGCGTGGAGATATTTTCCGGCGGAATTGCCGGGATGTAGAGCGGCTGGGCGGCGTTCACATAGGCGCCCTGCGCGAGCGCCGCATCGATAGCGCGGACGCGCCAGTAATAAGTATCGCCGTCGGGGAGCGCCAGCTTAAGTCCGCGTTGGCCCGTATCAAAGGTCGCATTGAGATAGTTGCCGAGCATCGGAGAACCGTGCACACCCGACACCGTAAAGCTGGCCGGGTTCAGGTTGAACTGTTTTGTGGCGACCTGGATCTGATAGTTAAGGCCCGCCGCCGGCGTTTCGTCACCGTTCGGGTCGGTCCACGTAAACGTGACGGTGGCCACGTTGACGCTGGCCGCGAGTGCGGCGGGCGTTCCGGGACGATTGTCCGGAAAGCTCGTCAGGCCGCCGTTGCGCAGGTTTTCGAGAACGTAAAGCCGGGTGGTGGTGCCGTCGAAGCCGCCGATCACGAGGTCGGCATCGCCGTTGTTGTTGGTACCGTCGCCATCAAAGTTGCCGGCGGCAAGCGTTCCGCGTTGAAGGCCACGGCCAACGCCCAATGGTTCCAGCGCCGTCCACGATGACGGGCTCGATGACGTCACGCCGTTGTTCACGTTGTAATAAAGGAGAGTGCGGCTGATATCGCTGGCATCGGCGCCCATCGCGATGAGATCCAGCCAGCCGTCGTTGTTGATGTCCGCCCACGCAATGCCGCCCGCCTGAGCGTTGCCGGAATTGAGGGCCACCGACATGTCATAGGGCGTGAAGATGAAAAATCCTTCGTTGTGGTAGACGGTGGTCTTACGCACACCGTTTCCGCCGCTGCCCGAGACCGCAAAGTCGAGCCGGCCGTCGTTGTCGTAGTCCCCCCACGCCGCCGCGACTTTGGAAAGACCGCTAACGGCCATGACTTTCATGAAAACGTTGTCGCCCATGTTCTGGTAGACGACGAGTTGATTGTTGCCGGCCACGAGTAGATCGAGTCGGGAGTCGCCGTCCGCGTCTCCCCACGCCACCACGCCGTTGCCGTACGCCACATTGGTCGACTCGATGACCGCGCCGACGTCGTACACGCCGGCATCCATTGAAATGATGTGCAGGTTGGGTGTGTCGTTGGTGTTCGACATACCGATCACGGCGAGGTCCATGTCGCCGTCATTGTCGGCGTCGCCCGCGGCGGCCGTGCCCTGACCCAGCGGCGTCACCGCGCTGATGATCGGATCAAAGCTCTCCCCGAAAGGCGGATTGGCGCCCACACCCTGATTGATGTACAGGTGTGTGTCGGAACTGTTCGAGAAGAAAAGGTCGAGGTCTCCGTCCTGGTCGGCGTCGATCCATTCGCAGAATGGATCGGAGCCGGTGTCGGAGCGCTCCCATACGTTCTCATAAACGCCGAGCGCCGTGTTCCAACGATAGACGCGAACGCGCGTTTCGGCCCCGATCTTGCCCGCCACCGCCACGTCGACGAAATGTCCCGCCTTGGTATCCGACACGCCGTCGCCGTTGAAGTCCGCGAGTTTGATGACGGGATTGACCAGGTCCTGCGCGAGTCCGAGGTCGGCACGCTTGAAGAAGCCGCCCGCCCGGTGGGCGCCCGAACCCACGATCGCGCTCCACGTCCCCACACCCCGGCGGCTGCGCACGGACACGTAGTAAGTCGCGCCGATCTGAAGGCCCGAAATCGAAACCGAGAAAGGATCGCGGCTCGTGCTGGTCGACGGGATCGACAAAGCCAATGTGGCCGTGCTGATGTTACTCGTGTCGATTGACGCCAGCACCGATGAGACGCGGATTTCGTACTGCGTCGCGCCGCCGAGCGGTGCCGTCCAGTTGAGGGCGATTTGCGCTTCGCCGTAGGCGAGGAAATTGGTGACCGGGCCCGGAGTCTCGCCGAGGAAGGCCCAACCCAGGTTGTTGCCGCTGTTGACGCTCGACGCGTTCGCGATCAGGTCGGAGCCGATGGACGCGTCGGAATCGCGCACGTTGGTGTTCATGATCGTCTGCGTTTGCCCCGTGTACTTGATCGACCAGCGCGAGCCGGCCGACGACGAGCGGAGCGTGACGGAATCGAGGAAAAGATTGTCGAGCACGTAGAAGGTCGTGCCGGCGGTGAATTCGACCGTTTTGCCGGCCGTGTCGGAGGTGAACCCGTAGAACGTCGTAGAACCGGTAAGGCGGGCGGTCGAGATGGTGCGGAAATTCACGGTGCTCGTGTCGCAGACAAACGCCCCATTCGGACCGACGGTCCAGTTGCCGCGGGCGTTAACGATGCCGGCACCGCCCTTGAGCGTTCCGGACGCCACGTTGATGTCACCGTCTACGCGAAAGGTGACGGTGGAACTGTAAAGCGAGACGGTGGCAGTCGAGGGCGAAAGTTGGGAGAAGTTGAGCATCTGCACGTTGACGTTCACGACGCAGGGCTTGTTGGAGGTGCCATTGAAGACAATGTCGTCGGCGTTTGCCGGCACGCCGTTCGGGTTCCAGTTCTGTCCCGAGCTCCAATTGTTGTCCAGTCCACCGCCGTCCCACCTCTTGGTCGCCGCGAACGAAGCAGCCGGCGAGATCAACGCAGAGATCGCCAGGCATACGACGAAAACGCGGGACGCCCGATGTCTCCGGCGCCCACGGCTTTCGTCCGCGGTCTCTACAGATTTGATTTGAATCATACGTGTAACGAAATCGTAACGGGGTGGCATTAAGGATTCCTTAAGGCCGGATTAAACTTCGTGGTAACCCCCTCATCGATCGCAGTTTTTACGCGAAGTGCGGCAGGCGGAACGGACGAGGCGTGAAAAAGAGGCGAACCATTCCAACCGAGTTTTTTACGACCGGGTCAGTATGTCCCGCCCCCCATGGGGCTTCCATAGAAAACGCCTCTAACACCGACTGTTTTTTCGCGGCCCGCGCGGACGCTTCCATTCATCGTTCAAACCCGTCTGGCCGGTCTTCCTTCACTCCCCTTCCTCATTGAATCTCACCGGTCTTTTGGCCAAGACGATGCATCTCCGGAGGCATGGCTTCTTGCACCCAAACGGGGAAAAGGGCCCTTTCAGAGAAACTTAACCCGAAGTTAAGGACGCTTTAATGACGAATGATTTACAACTCGGTTACAACTCCATGGACAAACAAACGAACACCTTCATTATCAAGGCAGGCCTGACCGCGCTTCTCGCCGCGGCGCTCACGGCACCGGTCCTCGCCGGCGGGGCGGGCGTTTCAGGCGGCCTGACCTTAATAGAAGCGGCGGGCGCGCGGGCCGCGGCGCTCGGTGAGGCCGTATCAGCCACCGCCGACGACGTGACGACGGCGGTCTACAACCCCGCGGCGCTGGCGACCCTGACTTCTCCCCAGATTTCGTTCTCCTATCAAAAAGGTATTGCCGGCGATTCCTCAGGTCGCCTCCACCTGGGTCGCCGAAATCTCGGTTTGGCGGTCTCGTATTACACCGCCGGCGATGTGGACCTCCTGGACGGAACGACCGTCCGCACGGTGAACGCCCAGACCGATCTCTCGGCATCACTCGGCGGCGCCTTCACGCGCGGTCGCCTCGCCTTTGGAGGCGCCGTCAAATTCCTCTCGTCCCAGCTGGCGGAATCGAACCGAGCCACGGCTTTCGCAATCGACCTCGGCATTCGCAGCGACATCACACCGAGATTTCGCGTCAGTTCGGCGTTGCAGAACCTCGGTACCAAGCTTAAGTTCGTTGATGAGGGCGACCCGCTTCCCCGCATCTTTCGCGTAGGCGCCGAGTTCCAGGCCACTCAGGGTCGCGCACCGCTGACGATCAGCGCCGAAGCCCCCTATTTTCTTAATGAGGCGGAGATTCGCCCCGCCATCGGCGCCGAGATTCATGTGGGCCCGATGGCGTTTCGCGCGGGTTACAGGACGGGGAGCCAGATCGAAGGCCTTTCCCTCGGGGCCGGCATCTCGGCGGGCGGCCTGGTGCTCGACTACGCTTTTGGATTTGTTCAGGATTTGAGCGACCGGCAGCGCATCACGCTCGGATTCAAGTTCGGAGGTGCGCCGTCGGCCACGCTGGCGTCGGCAAAGCGCTCCGGGGAATCGAATGGGATGCTTTCGCCCATCGCGCTTTTTAATGGAGGAGAGAAGTGAAGAAGCGCTCCCTACTGGCGGCCGCTCTGATGGCCGCGCTCGCTGCCGGATCCGTTTTCGCGGATGATGACGTTCCCGGACAGTTGATCATCAAATTTCGCCACGGCGCCACCACCAGCGGAGCCGCCAGCGCGATGGGGCTTTCATCGACCGCCATGAAGCACTTCAACGCCGGTCGCGAGACCGAGCGAGCTCGAACGTTTACCGACGCCATGCAGGATTACGTTCTCGTCAACCTGCCGAAAGGAGTGGCCCTCGCGCGGGCCAAGGCCATGTTCGCGTCCGACCCCAATATCGAATCCGTGACGCCCAACCGCAGAGTGCACGCGCTCGTCACGCCCAACGACACGCAATTTAATGTGCAGTGGAACCTTCATAACACGGGCCAGACCATCGTCGGTGTCACGGGTACCGTGGATGCGGACATCGACGCCCCGGAAGCCTGGGACATTGAGACGGGCGCGTCGAACCAGGTCATCGTGGCGGTGCTCGATAGCGGCATCGACTACACACACCCCGATCTCGTGAGCAATATCTGGACCAACCCTGGAGAAATTGCGGGCAACGGCATCGACGACGACGGAAACGGGATTATCGACGACGTTCACGGCGCGAAGTTCAATCGCGCCGGCGGTCCGCCCACCGGCGACCCGATGGACGACTATTTCCATGGCACGCACGTAGCCGGCATCATCGGCGCTACCTCGAACAACAGCGCGGGCGTGGCGGGCATCTGCTGGTCGGTGAAGCTGATGGCGGTCAAATTTCTCGACAGTTCAGGCAATGGCGACGTGGCCCAGGGCATTGAGGGCATTCAATATGCGGTCGCCAAGGGCGCGAGCATTATCAACAACAGCTGGGGAACGAGTGTCTACGACGCGAACCTCGATGCGGCTTTCGCCGCGGCCAAGGCCGCAGGCCTGACGATCACCGCCGCCGCGGGGAACGACAACAACAGCAACCTCATTTACTATCCGGCCGGCCTCTCGCAGGTCATCGCCGTGTCGGGCACGAACAACAAAGATGGAAACATGCTGAAGAACTACGGCGCGCACATCGACATCGGCGCGCCCGGACGGGACGTTTTGTCGACGTCGCTGGGCGGTTCGTACATTCGCGCCACGGGCACGTCGATGGCCACGCCGCATATCTCCGCCGCCGCCGCTTTGCTCAAGGCCCACTCGCCGTCTCTCACGCCCGACCAGATCCAGACGCTTCTTGTTAACTCCGTCGACATCCCCGCCGGCTGGGATGACCGCTACGGCCCCGGCCGGCTGAACATCGCCACGGCCCTGCGATCG
>JBBRXR010000075.1:0-6679 GCA_038238485.1 Elusimicrobiota bacterium
CGTCGAAGGAAGAAGCGGGTCGTCCGGCGTTCGTCCGCACGCGCGGCAATGATGGCTCGACGGCGGAAATGGTGGGTGCGGTGCGGGTGGCGTCGGGGCCGTGGCGCATGGAAGACGGCTGGTGGCTGGGCACGCCGCTCGTGCGCGACTACTGGGACGTGGAATTATCCGACGGGGCGCTCTACCGGATCTATCACGACCCGGGCGAGGACCGCTGGTGGGCGGACGGAATTTATGACTGAGGGTTTAGAACCGGGAGGCTTTTTCGAGGAGCTCGATGAGCGGCGTTCCGGCGTCGTCGAGCGAGCGGCCGAAGGAAACGACGCCGTCTTCATGTCCGCCCATCACGAAGAGCCCCTGCTGGCCGAGCGGCGTGGCGGCGAAGAGCCGCTCCACTTCGCGCGTCATCTCCGGCGTGCCGTAGGCGGCGGCCGGGTCGGTGGCGGGCAGCGCCAGGCGGCGCGCGTTCTTCCAGATCTCGGGCGAATGAACGTGCAGCACGTACTGCACCGCGGGGCGAAGCGAATAGATCATGCCGTGCGTCATGGCTTCCGACGACGGATGGATCGGGCCCGTGGCCACGATCCGGTTTTCCTTTGGGTGACACTCGAGCACGATGGCGTAGTGATCGGCGGTCAGGTCGGGCAGGTGGCTGGTCTGCGTGCCGCTCACCGCGAAGCGTCCGCCGAGCGCGGCGTCGAAGGGCGAGAGCTTGCGGCTGACGTTGCCGAAACCCTCGCCGCCGTAGCGCTTCGGGTCGCGGTGGATGAGGCCGGCGTCGTGCAGGCGCTTGCGCCACGCGTTCAGCTCGGCCAGCAGTGTCCAGTCGACGCCGTGGCCTTCCTCGAACGCGAGCTGGAATTTGGTGACGCCTTCCCGTGCCATTTCCATGCCGAGATCATACCTCAATGACGTACGCGGAGCTCCACTGCGCGTCCGCTTTTTCGTTCCTCGACGGGTCGGCCCTGCCCGAAGACCTGGTCGACGCCGCCATCGACCACGGCCTGCCCGCCATGGCCCTCTCCGACGTGAACGGCGTCTACGGCGCCCCGCGCTTCTACAAAGCCGCGCGGGAAGCCGGCCTCAAGGCGCTCGTTGGGGCGGAAGTGGCGGTGGACGTGGTGAAGGGCCCCCGCCTCACCCTGCTCGTCATGAATCGCCCCGGCTACCGCAACCTCTCACGGCTTCTGACCGCCGCGGCATCGGCCAAGCCGAAGGGCCAGGCCTTCGCCACGTGGGACCAGCTCGCGCTGCATTCGGAAGGACTCATCTGCCTGACGGGCGGTGATGAAGGTCTCATGTCGGCCGCCCTCGCGCGAAAATCAAATCCGCTCGATCACGCGCGACGCCTGCTCGAACGGTTGCAGGCGCTTTATCCGGCGCGCGTGAAAGGGGAGCTTCAGCGCCACCGGCGGCGCGACGAGGAATTCCGCAACCGCGCGCTCATCGACCTCGCGCGTCCGCTGAAGATTCCGCTCGTGGCGACGAACGGCGTGAAATACGCGCGCCCCGCCGGGAAAGACCTCTTCGACGTGCTCACCTGCATCCGCCTCGGCACGAACCTCGACGCCGGGCGCGGCCGCCTGCACGTGAACCGCGAGCGGCACGTGAAAACCTCCGCGGAGATGAGCGAGCTTTTCCGCGATCTGCCCGAGGCCGTCGAGGAAACCATGGCGACCGCCGCCGAGATGCCGTTCACGCTGGCCGACCTCGGCTACCGGTTCCCCGACTATCCCGTTCCGATCGGCGACACGCTCAGCACTTACCTGCGGCGCGTGACGTGGGAAGCGGCGGAGAAACGTTTTCAGCCGCTGCACGAGAAAGCGCGCGCCCAGATCGAGCGCGAGCTCGTCATGATCGAGAAGCTCGACCTGGCCGGCTACTTCCTCATCGTGTGGGACATCATCAACTTCTGCCGCCGCGAGAAGATCATGGTGCAGGGCCGCGGGTCGGCCGCCAACAGCGCGGTGTGCTACGCGCTCGGCATCACCGCCATCGACCCGGTGAAAATGGAACTGCTCTTCGAGCGTTTCCTGTCGGAAGAACGCGGTGAGTGGCCCGACATCGACCTGGACCTGCCGTCGGGCGCCCAGCGCGAGAAGGTCATTCAATATCTCTATTCCCATTACGGCGCGCAGAGCGCCGCCATGACGGCCAACGTCATCACCTATCGCCCGAAGTCCGCGGCGCGCGAAGTCGGCAAGGCGTTCGGCCTGTCGCTCGAGCAGGTGGGGAAACTCTCGACGCACATGGGCCACCTGGAAATGGACGAGATTCGCGCGAACCCGAAGAGCCTCGGCGAGCGCCTCGCGTCGGCCGGGCTCGATCCGCGTGACCCGCGCATGCGCAAGATGGCGAAGATGTGGCTGCGCATGCTGAACCTGCCGCGGCACCTGGGCCAGCATTCCGGCGGCATGGTGATGGCGCACGGGCGGCTCGACGAAATTGTGCCCATCGAGCCCGCCGCCATGGAAGGCCGGTCCGTGGTGCAGTGGGACAAGGAAGATTGCGCGGACCTGGGGCTGATCAAGGTCGACCTGCTCGGTCTCGGCATGCTGCAGGCACTCGAAGAATGCCTGCCGATGATTTTGAAGCACGAGAAAATTACCGTCGATTTGGCCCACCTGCCGCAGGACGATCCGGCCGTGTTCCGGATGCTGTGCCAGGCCGACACGGTGGGGCTCTTCCAGGTGGAAAGCCGCGCGCAGATGGCGTCGCTGCCGCGCAACATGCCCATGACCTTCTACGACATCGTCGTGCAGGTGGCGATCATCCGGCCCGGGCCCATCGTCGGCGGCATGGTGAAGCCGTTTTTCGAGCGGCGCCAGGGGCGCGCGCCCGTGGAATATCCGCACCCGTGCCTTGAGCCGATTTTAAAGCGCACCCTGGGGGTGCCGCTGTTCCAGGAGCAGGTCATCAAGATGGGCATGGTGGCCGCGGGATTTTCCGGCGGCGAGGCCGAGGAACTGCGCCGCGCCATGGGCTTCAAGCGCTCCGTCGAGCGCATGGACTCCATCGAGAAACGACTTCGCGCCGGCATGACGAAGAACGGCATCCACGGCCCCGCGCAGGACATGATTGTCAAAACCATCACGTCGTTCG
Organism: Elusimicrobiota bacterium; assembly: GCA_038238485.1. Lineage (GTDB taxonomy): Bacteria > Elusimicrobiota > Elusimicrobia > F11 > F11 > JBBRXR01. Next base: position 3,103 of record JBBRXR010000075.1, read on the forward strand.
CGCTTTACGGTTTTCCGGAGTCGCACGCGGCCAGCTTCGCGCTCATCGCTTACGCCAGCGCGTACCTCAAGTGTCATCACCCCGCCGCGTTCTACGCCTGCCTGCTGAACGCCTGGCCGATGGGATTCTATCACCCGGCCACGATCGTCAAAGACGCGCAGCGTCACGGTGTCGAGGTGCGCGGCATCGACGTGGCGCGCTCCGGGTGGGGCTGCGAGTGGGAAGCCCCTGCCGAATTGTCATCGCGAGGCCCGAAGGGCCGTGGCGATCTCATGAACGAAGAACTTCATTGGAGCACGATTGATGAGATTGCCGCGTCGAAGACTCCTCGCAATGACAACCAGGCGTTCCGCGTCGGCCTGAAATACGTGCAGGGGCTCAAGGAAACCACCGGCCGCCGCATCGAGGCCGAGCGCCTGAAGGCGCCGTTTAAAAATTCCGCCGACCTGGCTGCGCGCTGCGACCTGACCGCCGACGAGCTCACGCGCCTCGCGCACGCTGGCGCGCTGGCGTGCTTCGGGCTCACGAAACGCGAGGCGCTGTGGCAGGTGGCGAAGGTGGGGCGGACCGAAGGCCCGCTATTCATGGGCCAGCCGGTGGAAAACGAATCGCCCCTGCCGGAAATGGACGCCGAGGAAGACACGATTTCCGATTACGTGACGAGCACGATGACCGTGGGCCCGCACCTCATGGCCCACTACCGCGACCGCCTGCGCGCCGACAACGTGAAGTCCGCCACGGAACTGATGGGCTTGAAAGAAGGCGCCTTCGTGCGCACCGCCGGCGCCGTCATCGTCCGCCAGCACCCCATGACCGCCAAAGGTTTCGTGTTCCTGACGCTCGAAGACGAAACCGGCATGGTCCAGGCCATCGTGAGCCCAGACCTCTTCCGTCACAACCGCGCGCTGATCGTCGGAAGCGGAGTTCTGATTGTGGAAGGGAATTTACAGCACGGCGGGGGGCAGATCTCGGTGAGAGCAGACCGCTTCGCTTCTATTGAATCACCGGTGGGAATCGTGCGGAGCCACGATTTTCATTAATCCGTATCCGGCACGCAGACGCTCGTGTCGCCTTTCCGGAAGTGAAAGATGATTTCGTCATCCGCCTCGAAGCCGTAGGCTTTGGTCGGAATCCGAATCTCGGCTTCGTTTAAGCCCAGGCTCACGTTGATCGGGCCGGCGATGTCGGCGGGGATCACGGGGCGGGGGTCGCCGGGGAAGCGGAGCGGTTTGACGGCGGCGTCGGCCTGGGTCGTCACGTGGTATTGGGCGGTGTAGCCGGTCGCCATGGTGTATTCCAGCCAGACGCGCACGTCGATCGCTCGGCCGCCTTTTCCTTTCGGCACAGCGATGAAGCGCGTCAGCTCTCCGCGCAGCGGCTGCCCGCTCTGCGGCGTTCCCGCCGTGATCTTCTTCGAATCGCGCTTCTGCGCGTAATCCCAATAATTCTGGAATGAATCGTGCGTCCGGATGAGAATCGAGATCGTCGATTCCGTCGCGTTGATCACGATCTCCTTGGTCTGCAGCGGGTTGACGCCGAGCGCGCGTTTCTCGTCGCGGCGCGGATCTTCGAGGCGATAATTAGGCGGAACGTCATCGAACGTCAACCGGGCGTCGTTCTGGCAGGGCTTGTTGTTCAGCAGATCGGAGGCCCTCGCCCGCGTCGCTGAGGCAGCGCCGAGAGCCAGCGCCGTCAGCGCGGCGATTGTTTTGGTGAATTGATTCATTTGGCTCTCGACAGAATTTCCCGCGCGATGCCTTTGTAGTCGCCGTCGAAGTGGTGGCCGCCTTTCATGACGAGGAGCTCGGCCTGGTCGGCGGGCAGTTCGTGGCAGAGCGAATCGGTTTCGTCGGCCCCGGTGACGCAGAGAATTCTCAGGCCCTCGAGCTTATCGACCTCGGGGCGCACGGGCAGTTCGTTTTTGCCTTTCATGTTGAAGATCGCGCCCGCATGGATCTCGAACTCGATGGACTTCTCGAGCCCGAGCAGGACGACGAGCGATGTTTTCTGGCGCAGGTCGGCGGGCAGGCGGTTGGCCATGAACGGCAGGACGTCGGCGCCGCGCGAATAGCCGACGAGGATCACCGACTTCTTGTTCCAGGCCGCCAGGTAATGGCGCATGACGCGCTCCAGGTCGTCGCCCGCTTCGTCCGGTGTGCGGCGGTGCCAGAAATATTTCAGCGAGTTGATGCCCACCACGCTCACGCCCTGCTCGCTCAGCGATTTCGCCAGCGAGCGGTCGATGCCCGCCCAACCGCCGTCGCCCGAGACGAGAACGGCGAACACGTCTTTCGGCGTTCCCTTGGCCGCAATTTGGACGAGCGGAATCCCCTTGGTGGAGGCGTCGAGGGACGCGGGCGTCGGATCGTCATCGGCGGCCATGCGCGCGAAGGCTTCCGTGAGCTGGGTCATCCAGAGTTTCTCATCGGAGAATTTGTGGTCGACGCCGGGCAGGAGGACGATGTCGCCGTGCGGCACCTGCTTGGCGAACGCCTCCACCAGTTTTTCGTCGCACACCTGGTCGGCCGTGCCTTCGAACACGAGCCACGGCGCCTCGAGCGTTTTGACGGGTTGAAAACGGAAACCCGGCAGGCCGCTGACGGGCGTCTGTTCGAGGCCGTTGCCTTTGCAGAACGGTTTGCCCACCGGCAGGACGGGACAGAAGCCGAGGCTGATGGCGCCCGCGAACGTGGTGGGCGGCGCCTGCGCCAGGGTCGCGTACGCGATGGTGGCGCCGGTGCCCATGCCGATCAGCACGGGGGGAATGTAGGCGGCGACGCCGAGGTGCTTCTGAATCGACTGTTGCAAACGCTTCGAACAGTACTCAACATCGGTTATTTTATTTGCGACGAAGAAGGCCTCGTCATCGTCATCGAATTCGTTAATTTCTTTCAGTTTGGAAAGGAACACGAGGTCTGCGGTTTCGTCCACCACGCGCACGAGCTCCTCGATCGACTCCTCGGCGGTTAACTGTGGAAGCGGATCGACGGTTGTTAGCTGCATATTCCCATTGTCCCCACTTTCGAAGAGCACAGCGTCCCGAGTAGCTGTTTTCCAGCCATCAGTGTCGTTCGCAATCGCAGCCGAGGCACGGGACTCCCGCAACTTGACTACCTTCCGGAGCGCCTCGTGATCGATGAGCGATTGAAAGGACTTGTTTCCGGTTTTAGTGATAATCCTCGGGAGCTTAAAGGATGAACCCTCTGCCTCGGAAACACGCTGGGCCTTGTACTCTCCGCATATTTCCCGCAGAAACTCGATGGCGTTCGAGATGGCTTCTTTCATCTGCTTTTCCTGCTCACGCGGCAGTGCGCTGAAGCCGGTTGAGATGTCTGCTGTCCCGCCTCCCTCGATCCCCTCCTCAGGGTCATACGGGATATTGAATTGTCGCTTGAGATTCCTCAGCTCCTGCTCCTTCTTTAATAGTGTTTCCGCGGTTTCTTGGTGAGCAGTTTGAACTGCCTTCAAGCGCGCGTTGAGAGACTCGATATCCGTTTCCTGACTGTGCCTCCGCTTCTTATTAGCCGTCTTGATGATCTGAACCTCGTTGCGAAGTTTCGAGTTCTCCACTTGCAGA
>JBBRXR010000076.1:0-6659 GCA_038238485.1 Elusimicrobiota bacterium
CGACAAGAGCGACGAACGATGTCAGCACTTCGTTAGAACCTTCGCCGATCTGGTTGATGATCGCGTCGATGCCGATGGCGGTCTTGCCGGTCTGGCGGTCGCCGATGATGAGCTCGCGCTGCCCGCGGCCGATCGGGATCATGGCGTCGATGGCCTTGAGACCCGTCTGAAGCGGCTCGCGCACGGACTGGCGCGCCATGACGCCCGGCGCCATGACTTCGATGGGGCGCGTCTTGGTCGTCTTGATCGGGCCTTTACCGTCGATCGGAATGCCGAGCGGGTTCACCACGCGGCCGATCAGCGCGTCGCCCACGGGGACCTCGACGATGCGCTTGGTTCGTTTGACCGGGTCGCCTTCCTTGATGTGGGAATCGGGACCCATGAGCGCGACGCCGACGGCGTCGGATTCGAGGTTGAGCACCATGCCCGACGTTCCGCCGGGGAAGTCGAGAAGCTCGCCGTTGAGAGCGGACTTCAGGCCGTACACGCTCGCGATGCCGTCGCCGATTTTCAGGACATGTCCGACTTCCTGGAATTCGGTGTCGACCTTGAGCTCCTGGATCTGTTTCTTGATCGCGCTCGTGATTTCATCTGAACGAATGGCCATAAATTCCTCTCTCTTTAATTCGCGCTGTTAACGAGCGCGTGCCGCATCGACTCGAGCCGTCCGCGAAGTGACGCGTCCAGCACTTTGTCGCCCATCTTGACCCAGACCCCACCGAGGAGGTTGGCATCGATTGCAAAACTGCCGATCACCGATCCGCCGACCGTCTTGGCGAGCCCGGTTTCGACGTCGCGCTTCTGTTCGTCGGTCAGCGGCGTGGCGCTTTTGACGAACGCGCGGCTCACGCCCTGGGCGACGTCGCCCATGTCGTGGAGGATGTCGTGGACCGTTTCGATCAAGTCGAGCCGCTTGCGCCGCGCGAGAAGATCGACGAATTTCAGGATCAGCTTGTTCGACGTCACGGCCGCGATCAGCTTCTGCTTGTCCTCGGGCCGGACCATCGGGTTCATCAGAATCGGACGGAGCTCGACCGCGTTGATAAGGGCGAGCCGGATGTTCGACATGCCCTGAAGCACGTCGGACAGGCTCTTGGATTCGGTCGCGAGCTCGAAGAGTGCGCGCGCGTAACGACGGGCCACGGTGAAGTTCTTCATCGCTTCGCCTCGCTCACCGAACGCACGGACTCGCCGACGATTTCGTCCGCGACTTTTTTATCCACCGCGCGGTGAATGATCTTCTCGGCCAGCGACAACGAGAGGCCGGCCACTTCGGTGCGGAGCTCCGAGCGAAGCCGCTCGGTCTCTCCGCCCAGGTCGCGGCGGCCTTTCTCGACGATGCGCTCGGCTTCCGCTTTCGCGGCCGCAATCAGTTCCTGGCGCGAACGTTCTCCGTCCGCGCGGGCCTGCGTCACCATGTCCTGGATCGTTCGCTGGGCCTCGTTGAGCTGAGACTCGTAACGCTCGCGCAGCGCGGTGGCGTCGGCGTTGGCCTTCTCGGCGCGCTCGATGTCATCGCGGATGCCTTTCTCGCGGGCGTTAATTCCCTCGAGAATGGGTTTCCAGGCGGCTTTGCTGAGCACGAGAAGCACCAGAATGAACGTGACGACCGTCCATACCATGAGCCCCGTGTCGGGTTGAAGAAGCTTATCCATGACTGTCTCCCTGCCTTCCCGTCCCCGCCGACAGCGCGGGGCCGGGAAGGCGGTTATTTAGCGGGCTTCGGCGGCAGCGGTGTGAGCGGCGGCGCCAGCCTGAGGCGTCGGTTTCAAACCGAGGTTCAGCGCCACGAGAAGGCAGACCACGAGCGCGAAGAATCCGAGACCTTCGATCAGGGCGGCCGGAATGATCATCGACGTGCGGAGCGCGCCGGCGGCTTCAGGCTGCCGGGCCGTTCCTTCCAGGGCCGCTGCGGCCAACTTCGCGATTCCAGAAGCGGCTCCGAGCATGCAAAGTCCGGCTCCGAGTCCGGCGCCCAGATAACCCAGGCCGAGGTACAACATCTCATTACTCATTGGTCAGTCCTCCGATACGATTTATTAATTAGTGCGGATTTAAACTTCCGCCGACGAAAATCGACGACAAGAGCGTAAAGATATACGCCTGCAGGAAGCAGACGAAGATCTCAAGCATCGTGAGGCCCACGGAGAGAAGCACCGAGGGCACGGCGATGAAAACGGAACCCAACAGGAAAATGAGGGAGAGGAACGCGAGAATAACGACGTGGCCCGCAATCATGTTCGCGAAAAGTCGAATCGTGAGCGCGAACGCGCGCGTGAACAGGCCGCCGATTTCAAGCGGGAGCATGAGCGGCACGAGCCAGCCGGGCAGACCGTGCGGAATGAAATTGTGAACGTGGTGGACCACGCCGTATTTGCGAATGCCCGCGATGTTGATGAGCGCCAGCGTGCACAGCGAGAGCGCTGCGGTGACCGCGATGTTGCCGGTGGCCGTGGCGAATCCAGGAATCAGGCCGATGAGGTTCGTGACGAGAATGAAGAAAAAGAGGGTGAGGAAGTAGGGAACGTAGGGCCGCCCGACTTCACCGGTGTTGGGCAGGACGACCTCATCGCGAACATAGACGACAAAAGATTCAATCATGCCACGGAACCCCGATGGTACGACCGGCCAGCGGCGCGCGAGCAGCGGAAGCCCGATGGCCAGCATTCCGCCGGAAATCCACATCATGATGACGTGCTGCGTGATCGCCAGATGCAGCCCGAAGAGATTGAAGCCCGCGTACATCGGGTGATCGAGGATGTGATGTTCGAGAAGATGGAGAAAGTCCATGTCAGCCCTTTAAACAGACGGCGGATTCCACGACCATGAACAGCGTGGTGAAACCGACCATTGACGTCATTGTCGCGACAAAACTCAGTTGCGTGAAGCTGTAGATGAAAAAGGCGATGCCGGCGAAGGCCGCCATTCGGAGAAGAACGCCGGCCGCCCACACCCACCAGAAGGACGAACGTTTCCAGGACCAGCGCAGCGCCGCCGTCGTGAGCGTCGCCTGCACGGCCGCCAGGGCCACGCCCGTCGCCACGCCCTTGGAGACCGCAGGTTGCGCATCGACATTGAGCGCAACGACCGCGGTCAGCGCGGCAACGACAGCCGGGAAAATCCAGCCAACGACCACCTTCACCATTTCAAAGCCCGCTTGAGAAACCCGTAAAGCCCGATAACGATACCGAGCGTCGCGCCACCCACGATTCCCCACGGTGAACTGCCGAAGTGTCCGTCGACTTTGTAGCCGACAAAAATACCGATGAGAAGCGTGACAGCGATCTGCGTCCCTTCGGACGCATACGCCCACGCCGTGGGAGCACTTCGGTTTCCTTCTTCGGGGTTCTCAGGCTTGGTGAAGGACGATTTGTTACCGGGGGGTTCGACAGCCAGCTCCTAAAAAGCGCGTGGGCCATGTAACAAAAAAGCGAAAAAACGTGTCAAGCCGCGTCTTTCCGAGGTTTTGGGCCGACAGGACGAAAATTTATTAACTTACACTCGAAACGTTATAGACCTTCTATGAACCTCCCGCGCTTAAATCTCCGCAAAGCCATCTCCCTCGCCCTGACCGCCGCGGTTTTGGGCGGCTGCGGCGTCTGGCCCGTTGAAAAACGGGTCCTTTCTCCCCACGATCACATTCGGACCGCCGCCCTCAAGAAAATCAAGTCCATGCCCGCGGAGGAGCGGGGCGGCATCGTGGCCGCCATGCTCAACGCCATTTCGTCGGAGGACGCCCGGATCAGCAACCGGGCAGCTGAGGCTCTGGTGGCATGCGGCGCTCCGGCCGTCGATCCGGTGATCGCCCGACTGGATTCGAAAGATCCCTACATTCGTACGATCGCCGTCACGATTCTGGGAGATATCGGGGCGCCGGTGGGAAAGATTGGCCCCGCTTTGGTCAGCGCCCTCGAAGACGCGCATCCGCTGGTTCGGGAAGAGGCGGCCCACGCACTTTCGCGGCTGGGCCCGGACGCCGTCGGCGCCGTTCCGGCCCTGACAATGACCTTGAACGACGCCGATCCGGACGTGCGCGACGCGGCCCAGACCGCGCTCAAGAAACTGGGCGTGGTCTTTTCGACCGCGCCCGCGAAGAACTCTTAGGGCATTTCGGGAGCGAACGTCAGCGCCGGAAACGGGTTCGGCCGCGTCGGTTCCTCAAAACCGTAGTAAAGCAGCAGCGCCTCCTTCGGGTCGAACATGCCGGCGTCCGCCGTGAACTCGACCGACCGCACCACATGCGTCTCCCGCTCCCCCATTCCCGTTCCCGCTTTCTCTTTCGGCTGCGCTTCCCGATCGTCGGCCATCGCGCATTTGCCCATGCTCGCGCAAGGCGCCGCCAAGCGGTCGCAGTTCCGGCGGGCCACCTGCGCCTGCCACTGGGCGAGCTCTCCCTTGTTCCAGAAGAACGCCGCGCCGATGACGCCGCAGTTCGCCCCGAGATCCTTCTTCAGGGCAGCGCCCCGCCACGCCGCGTACGACTTCTTCGCATCCGTGAAATAAAAACGGCGAGATTCCCCGCCGTTCACCTGCCATCCCCGGATGGTGACCCACGACTGGGGCTCCATCATCCAGCGGGAACCGTCGTCCACCCCGCAGGGCTTGCCATCGATGGTGTTCACGCCGTCGACCGTGAGGTTCACCGCCGCGCGTACCGGAAGCGGATTGTAGACCCGGATCGTGTAGCGCTCTCCTCTCTTGGCGACCACTTTGCGATCTCCGTCCAGGTCGATTTCGGGCTTGGCAGCCTCATCGGCACCCAGGACAATCAACTGGAAGCCGTAGTCGGTGTGAAAGGCGCCGCCATCGACTGAAACAGGCTTGTATACGGCCCCGGCCGGGGCAAAAGGAGCCAAAAACGCGATCAAAAACGCAAGAAAGGCGGATAACGGCTTCATAACAACCTCCTATTTATTGAGTGACGCGGCTCGGACACCAGGGGTCGGGAGGCGTTGCGGCTTTAGGGGTGGAAATCAATGATATTGAAAGGTTCGCATTGACAAATCGATGCAAATCGCTAATTAAGGCGGGCAAATCCAGAAAATAAACGCTTCTTTCTCGGCTATTTTCTTTTGATTACCCCCCGGATGTCATCGGATCATCACGCAAGCCCTTTAGACTGGGAGAGTTGAAAGGGAGGCAGGTCATGAATCTCATCAGACGCAAAGGCCAGGTGGTGTACGAAGATCTTCTCCGCGAACTGGAGCTCGTCGAGCACCAGGTGATGCAGGAGAACAGCGCACTGGCGATGAGTATTATGGTCCTCGAAGCCAAGCTTCGCGACCGCTTCCACCAGATGGACCAGCAGATCCAGCTCGGCACGTCATTCGATTCGTCCGACGACTTCCTGATGAGAGACAACATGTCGGTTGCCGAACTTGAGTGCCTGATCCCCCGCGATCTTCCGGCTTTCCCGGATGCGCCGGCGATGAAATTTGGCGAGCCCAACAGGACGCTTCAGACGGTGGGCCTCGCGGCCCTGCTGGCGATGGCGACGGCCTGCGGCGTGTTTGGTCTCGCCACGGCCCTTCAGCTAATGCTGGGGTGGCTCGCCTAGAAATTTACGGTCTGTGTGATCCCTCTCCTCACACAGGCCGCCTTTTGGTTTAACCCCAACCGGGCTCGTGCTGACCCCTAACCAGCACGGGCCCGGCCCCTTTTCAGGCGAATATGATTTTGTAGATTTGCAGGATGTCCGAAATCGAATCGATCTTAAAAGAGCGCCGGCTCTTTAAACCCCGCCCCGAATTTTCGAAAACCGCGCACATTCCCAGCTTCGCCGCCTACGAAAAGATCTACCGCGATTCCGTCAAGAATCCTGAAAAGTTCTGGGCTGCCCAGGCGACGACGCTCCTTCAGTGGGACAAACCCTGGAAGAAAGTCCTCAAGTGGGATCCGCCCTTCGCGCAGTGGTTCCTCGGCGGGAAACTCAACGCCTCGGTCAACTGCGTCGACCGGCACCTCGCTAACGGTCGGCGCAACAAGGCCGCCATCCTCTGGGAAGGCGAGCCGGGCGAAACGCGAACGATGACGTACGCCCAGCTCCACCGAGACGTCTGCCGACTGGCCAACGCCCTCAAGAGCCGCGGCGTGAAAAAAGGCGACCGCGTGTGCGTTTACATGCCGCTCGTGCCGGAACTCGCGGTCGCCCTCCTTGCCTGCGCGCGCATTGGCGCGACCCACAGCGTGGTGTTCGGCGGCTTCAGCGCGCAGTCTCTCGTGGACCGCATCAACGACCAGAAAGCGTCGCTCGTCATCACCGCTGACGGCGGTTACCGCCGCGGATCGATCATCAATCTGAAGGCCGCCGTGGATGAGGCGCTGCCCAAGTGCCCGACGGTTCACTCGGTCATCGTCTACCAGCGCACGAAGCAGGACATTCCGATGAAGAAGGGCCGCGACGTCTGGTGGCATGAGATTGTTGAGACCCAGGCTGCGACGTGCAAGCCGGAATCCGTCGACAGCGAGCATCCGCTTTTTATTCTCTACACGTCCGGCTCGACGGGAAAACCGAAGGGCATTCAGCACTCCACGGGCGGCTACCTGCTCGGCGCAACCTACACGAGCAAGTATGTTTTCGACCTGAAGGACGACGACGTCTACTGGTGCACCGCCGACGTTGGCTGGGTGACGGGCCACACTTACGTGGTCTACGGCCC
>JBBRXR010000077.1:0-6637 GCA_038238485.1 Elusimicrobiota bacterium
ACAACGCGTGCTGTCCGTGGGCCCGGAGATGGGCGCCGACTCTCTCGCCGCCGCGCTCCTCGGCGCCGAGGTGGAAGGAATCGAACCCTCGGCGGCCATGCGCAACCATTTCGTTCAAAACCGCGCCGACCTCGCCGCCGTGCTCCCCCTGGTGGCCGCACGGATGTCCTCCCCCGTCGCCGGCACGGCGCTCTCGCTCTCGCAAAGCGCGCTGGCGGACCACCGGTATCACCGCGCGCTCGACGTCGGCACCTGGGGTTACCTCGCGCCGTGGACGCGCGACGCGCAGCTGCGCGCCCTTCTCGGCGCGCTCGAACCGGGCGGTCAATTCGTCACCGCGACGCCTGACCAGGTCGACCCGGACAACCGTTTTCGCTGGCCCCAGGAAGAGTGGGTCGCGCATCTCGCGGCGGCCGGGTTCGACCGCCTCGACGTTCATCCGTATACGGCAAGAAACGGGCGACGCTTTCTGGTCATTCGCGCGTCGCGCCCCGGCGACGCCGCCGCCGTGGGCGCGCCCGCGGCCGTCGTGGAGGAAGTGCGCCAGACGCGCGCGCGGCTCACCGACGTCCTCTCCAATATCTACCCGCGGGAGGGACACCTCACCCTCGCGGCCACCTATCGCGCTGGCCGCGTCGTCTTCGGCGTAATCGCCCTGGCACTCGTGGCCGTTCCGTCGGCCGCCGGCCTCGCGGGCGATCCCGTTTTCTTCTGGGGTCTGGTGGCCGCGTTGCCGCTCGCCATCGGCGCGGTCGCGCTGGGCCAATCGGACCGTTTCCTTTCGAAGAAATTTGCCCCGTTGTGGGAGTCGCGCCAGCATCTCGACGGAAGTTTCGTCGAGAAACATGCGCCATCGACCGAGCTCGAGCGGTCCTGGCTGACGTTCGGGCAGCGGCGCATGGCCGGCGCCGCGGCGGACGCCCGTGCGGCGGCGATCGTCGCCGGCGGCTGGCGCGCGCGCTTTGGCGTTCCGGCTTTCCTTTCCTGGGTCGCGGGCGTGCGCGCGCACGCCGCTTTCAACGCCATCCCCACGCCGGACTCGCCCGAGCGGCTGGCGGCGGAGACGCTCGTGGACTTCGCCGTGGCATTCGCGCAGGGGCGCGCCGCCGGTCGGACGCTCGACGCGCTCGCCCCGCCTGTCGTCAACTTCCAGGCGGCCGGCGCGTCGCCGTCGTCGCCGGTGGCGGCGGGACCCTTCCCGGCGCTCAACATGGACCTCTTCTCGGCGGAGGTCACCAACGTGATGCGCTCGCGCCGTGACGCCTCGGCGCTCTCCGACCCGGCGGTGGCCCGCACGGTCGTGCGCCTCTTCTTCATGATGGGCCTGCGGCCCGCGGCGGCGCTGCCCGACGGAGACCTGCTCTTTCCCAATCTCGCCTCGTTGACGCAGGCAATTCCCGGCGCCCCGGCCGACCGGCACAAAGTTCTTTATGTTCTCGCGACACCGATGGAAGCCGCGCAGGTCAGCGCGCTGGCCGCCCGGCAAGGCCGCGACATCCGGGCCATTGTCCGGCGGGACGGGTTCGTCACCGATGGCCATCTCGACTTCATGCGCGTGGAAAGCTCGCTTTCAAGCCAGCTCGACGCGGCCGCGCTCGACAAGATCCGTTTCGTTCTCACCGGGGCGGACATCGATTCTTTGATGGCGATGCTCAGCCGGATGCCGGACGGCGCCGCGCTGCGCCGCATCCGTTACCTGGCCGTCGAAGCCCTCCTCAACGTCGCCTTGGCCGTGGACGCCGTCCATCTCATCGAGATGAACGCCGCGGCGCAGGCCCTCGCCTCCCAGCAGGCCTAGAGAGCCGACGCCCATAAACCGACCAATTTATATGGGGTCCGCCCGTATTGATTTGACCCACTGACATAACTCCAGGGAGCTCATCTTGAACACGACCACCAGTTCATCGGCGGATATTGTCTCCACCGGTATTTCGGGCCTCGACCACATTCTGGGCGGAGGCCTCACGCCGCATTGCCTTTATCTTGTTGAAGGGGACCCGGGTTCGGGAAAAACCACCCTGGGCATTCAGTTTCTCCTCGAGGGCGCCGCGAAAGGGGAGACCGCCCTTTACATCACTCTTTCGGAGACGCGCCAGGAATTGGATCGCGTCGCGGCGTCCCACGGCTGGGACCTCAGCGAGATCAAAATTTTTGAGCTGATTCCCTCGGAAGAGAGCCTGACGGTTGAATCTCAATACAAGATGTTTCACCCGTCGGAGGTGGAGCTGAACGAGACCACCAAGCGGATCCTCGATGAAGTGGACCGATTGCGGCCCTCCCGCCTTGTTTTTGATTCGCTCTCCGAGCTCCGCCTACTGGCCCAGAATCCGCTTCGATACCGGCGGCAGATTCTCGCGCTCAAGCAATTCCTTATCGGGCGCCAATGCACCGTCCTCCTTCTCGACGACCGCACGTCGGAAGCGGGCGACGCGCAGCCCCAGAGCATCGCCCATGGCGTGATCAGTCTCCAGCAGATGGCCCCCGAGTACGGCGCGGAACGACGCCGCCTGAAGATCAACAAGTTGCGCGGCGTCAAGTACCGGGGCGGCTACCACGATTTCATCATCACGCGGGGCGGCCTGGACATTTTCCCCCGTCTCGTCGCGGCCGATCACCACACGACCTATTCCGAAGAGTTGCTCAAGAGCGGCCTCCCGAGCCTGGATAGAATCCTGGGGGGCGGGCTTGACCGCGGCACCAGCACGCTCCTGATGGGCCCGGCCGGTGCCGGAAAATCGTCCCTGGGCACCCAGTACCTGAGCGCCGCGGCGGACCGCGGCGAGAAAGGTTTGATCGTCGCCTTCGACGAGAACCGCCACATGCTTCTCAAGCGCTCCCGTTCCATCGGCCAGAACATCGACGAGCACATCGAAAGCGGCCGGATCACGGTGAAGCAGGTGGATCCCGCTGAAATGTCTCCGGGAGAACTGGCGCAGATGATCCGTCGCGCCGTCGAAGACGATGGGGTGAAGATGGTGATGATCGACAGCCTGAACGGATACATGAACGCCATGCCCGAGGAGCGCTTTCTGACGATCCATCTTCATGAGATACTCAGCTACCTCGCACAGCAGGGCGTCACGACCATCCTCGTCGTCACCCAGCTCGGCATCATCGGCGCCGCGATGAAATCGCCCGGCGACACCAGTTACCTGGCCGACGCCGTCGTCCTGCTTCGCTACTTTGAAGCGCGTGGCGCCGTGAAGAAAGCCATTTCCGTCGTCAAGAAACGCGGCGGCTACCATGAGGCCACGATTCGCGAGTTCAGCATCACCAAGGACGGCGTCCATGTGGGAGAACCTCTCTTGGGGTTCCGCGGAATTCTGACGGGTGTTCCCGTCGCTGAGGACGTCGTTACCGATCAGTGAAGGACAACGAATCCGTTCCACTCACGCCACTCGAAACGCGGATCCTCCTCCTGGCTCCGACGGACCGGGACGCGGGTATCAGCGAGCGCCTTCTCGCGCAGGCGGGAATGCCCCTGGCGATTGTCAAGAACATCCCCGCTCTCTGCTATGAAACGTTGCGCGGCGCCGGCGCGATCCTGATGACGGAAGAGGCCGTCCGCGACGAACAGATCGAGAAGCTGCGGGTTCTCATCTCCGAGCAACCGGTCTGGTCCGACCTGCCCATTGTCCTTCTCGCCACCGGCGGCGCCAGCTCCGACGCGGCGATTTTTGCGCTGGAGAAGCTGGGCAACATCCTTCTCCTCGAATGCCCCGTGCGGGTCAACAGCCTCATCAGCACCATGCGCGTCGCCTTGCGCGACCGCAAACGCCAGTACGACACGCGGCGATACCAGTCCGAACTTCTTCAACAGGCGGAGTCGCTCTGGCGCTCCAACAAGGAACTTGAGCAGTTCGCTTACGTGAGTTCTCACGACTTAAAGGAACCCCTCCGAAAAATCCTGAATTACGCGCAGCTCCTCGAATCGCGTTACCGCGGTCAGCTCGAAGGCGACGGCGACAAGTATATCCGCAACATCACCGACGGCGCCGACCGCATGCGCAACCTCATCGAAGGTCTCCTGGCCTTCTCCCGCCTGACGAAAACCGAGCAGAAGCTCGAGCCGGTCAACCTTTGCCAGACGTTGGCGGACGTCATCAATGACCTGGAAGTTTCCATCAAGGAACGCAACGCGAAGGTCCGCGTGGGCGTAATGCCCACCGTCGTCGCGAACGCGCTGCAGATGCACCAGCTTCTTCAAAACCTCGTTTCAAACGCCCTGAAATTCAATGAAGGCCCGGCGCTCATTGAAATTGACGCCGAGGAAAAATGGGATGAGTGGGTTCTCCGGGTGAAGGACAACGGGATCGGCATCGAAGCGGCCTACCGTGAGAAAATTTTCAACGTTTTCGCGCGCCTGCACGGTCGCGGTCAATATCCCGGAACCGGCATCGGCCTGGCCATCTGCAAAAAGATCGTCGAGGCACACGGGGGCCGGATCTGGATGGAGCCCACCGATGGCCACGGCTCCACCTTTATGTTCACGTTGGCCAAGGAGTTAAAGGCCACGCCGGCCCGGCGCGCCAGCGACAACGCCAACGAGGAAACAGCCCCCCGCCCCGCCGTGCTACACTGAGCGGAATGGAAAACGCCAACAAACTTCCCGAAGCCGTTATCGACCTCCATCGCCGCCTGCATGCCTTCCTGACCAAGCATGTCGCCTCACCGGCCGCTGCGGAAAAAGCGCTTCACGCCGCCTATTTCCGCGGCGGTGAAGAAGACCACGACCTTCAGGACGATGAGAAGATCGTTCCGTGGTTCTACAAGCTCCTGCGCGCCGCGCTCGACGGGACCGAGTACAACCGGCACGGCATCGAGCGGGGACTCAAAAAGATCTCGAGTGAAATCGTGGTCGACATCGTGGCGATGCTCAAGCCCGACCAGGCCGAGCTCATCCGCAAGGGCGAGCTGGAAGAGAAGAGCCTCAAGGACCTCGCCCACCAGGCGCGCACGTCGCCTGTCGACATCCGGCTGCGGCTGCACCGCGCCCGCGCGGCCCTGAAGAAGAAGTTGATGCAGGCCGCCGGCGCGTGCGTGGAGCACGCCTCGATGGACTGCGCCTGCCACCGACGCTGATCTCGCTCGGCTTCCGCCCCTCCTCTTAAAAAGAAAAAGGGCGGCCCGCGATGTTCCGCGAACCGCCCTCCCCCCTTCCGAAAATTTCTTTAAGTCGTTGCCCGCCGGGCCTCGAGTTCCTCCCACCGCTTAATCAGGCCTTCCGCCTTCTTCTCGGCCGACGCCACCGCTTCCTGCCGGGCAAAAAGCTCCGCGGCGTTTGAGGCGATCGCCGGGTCCGCGAGCGCCCCGCGGGCCGCCACGGCGGCGGCTTCGGCCGCGCGGATATCGGCTTCGATCGTGCGCAGCTCTTTGGCTTCCGGCTTGGTGAGCGCTTCTTTTTTCGGGGCGGGCGCCGGGGGCGGCGGCTTGGGTCCCGACGAAGTGGCCGCCGGCTGGTCTTCCTCCTGCGCGTCCTCCCACTGGGAAAGGTCGGCATAGAAGCGGCCGTGGCCTTGGCCGTCGAGCGAGAGGATCTGCTTGCTGACGCGGTCGAGCAGATAGCGATCGTGCGTGACGAGCACGAGCGCGCCCGAGAAGTCCTGCATGCTGGTCTCGAGGACTTCGAGCGAATTGATGTCGAGGTCGTTGGTGGGCTCGTCGAGCAGGAGGATGTCGGCGGGCCGGAGCATCAGGCGCGCGATGAGGACCCGCGACTGTTCGCCGCCGGAAAGGCGGCTCAACGGATAGTCGAGCTGACCCTTGGCGAAAAGAAAGCGCTCGGCCCAGCCGATGACGTGGATCCAGTTTTCCTTATAAAGGACTTTCTCCCCATTCTCGCAGAGCGCCTTGCGCAGTGTCATGGACATGTCGAGTTGCTCGCGGTGCTGATCGAACGTCACCACGCGGAGGTTCTCCGCGCGTTTCATGGTGCCGGAGTCCGGCTGAAGCGTGCCCGCCAGGATTTTCAGGAGCGTGCTCTTGCCGCTGCCGTTGCCGCCCAGCAGGCCGAGTTTGTCGCCCGGGCCGAGCAGCAGGTCGATCGGTCCGAAAAGCTTCTTGCCGCCCATGCTCTTGTGGATGTGGGTCGCCTTGATCAGGCTCTTCGATTGGCGGTCGGAACTCGAGAAATCGATGCTGGCCGAGCGGTCCGACGCGTTGCGGAAACTCAGTTCCGCCAGTTCGTCGATGAGGATGCCCGCGCGGTCGATTCGCGCTTTCTGCTTGGTTGTGCGCGCCTTCGGGCCTTTGCGCAGCCACTCAATCTCGCGCCGCACGGTGTTGCGCGCGGAGTCCTCGCGCTTGGCCTGCTGGTCGAAATACTTTTCGCGGTTCTCGACGAAGTCGCTGTAGTTGCCCACGCTGCTGAAATGCCCGCCTTCGTACCGCTTATTCAGTTCGACGACGCGGTTGCAGACGGTTTCCAGAAAGCGGCGGTCATGCGAAATCATGAGGAACGGAAAGTCCACGCCGTTCAGGAATTTCTCGAGCCAGAGCACGCCTTCCACGTCGAGGTGGTTGGTCGGCTCGTCGAGGAGAAGCATGTCGGGACGCGAGAGCAGCATGCGGCAGAGCGCGACGCGGCGCTTTTCTCCGCCTGAGAGCTGGCCGATCACCGCGTCCCACGGCGCGAGGC
>JBBRXR010000078.1:0-6625 GCA_038238485.1 Elusimicrobiota bacterium
CCAGTCTCTCATCACAGTGAAGTTTCGCGTGGAGGGCTCCGGCCGCGCCGCGGTCGACGCCGTCACCCGCCGCGTGGCCGCAGAATTTCGCGCGGTCCTCAAGGACATCGCCGTTGGCGAAGATGAAGAGAAGATGGAGAACATCGTTGGCGCTCTGCTGGGCCGCCGCCGAGAAACCGTCTCCCTCGCCGAATCCTGCACCGGCGGGCTGGTCGCCAAGATGCTCACCGACCGGCCTGGTTCGTCCGATTACTTTCTGGAAGCCGCCGTGACGTACAGTGACGCGGCCAAGACGCGGAGGCTCGGTGTTCCCGCAACACTGATCCGGCGTCATGGCGCCGTCTCCGAGGACGTGGCCCGTGCCATGGCCGAGGGCGTGCGGCGGTCGAGCGGCTCAACCTATGGCGTTTCAATCACCGGCGTCGCTGGTCCAGGAGGCGGGACGAAGGACAAGCCCGTGGGGCTCGTGTTCATCGCCTGCGCATCCTCTGCCCCCACCACTTCAAAGCGTTTCACCCTCAAGGGAGATCGATCCTGGATTCGCCAGCGATCCGCTGTCATGGCCCTTGATCTCTTGAGGCAGGCGATTCTTCGCCGCCGGAGCTGAGCCATGGGAGCAAAATTTGGCCAACACTTTCTCACCAACCGGCACGCGGCTGAGAGAATCGGGGAGAAGGTCGGCGTGGGTCCCGACGTGGACGTTCTCGAAATCGGCCCCGGACGGGGGGCACTGACGCCCTTCCTTTTTGGCGCGCGCCGCGTCGTGGTCGTGGAAGTCGATGACGCCATGGTGGACCTCCTCCGTCGGCGTTACGCCAGCAATAAGCCCAACCTCGAAATCATCCACCGCGACTTTCTGGAGTTCGACCTCAACACGTTGAGCGCACCCGCGCCGTTCAAGGTTGTCGGAAATCTCCCTTACAACCTCACCTCTCCCATTCTTCGAAAGCTCTGTGAATGGAAAGATTGGACCGACGCCGTGGTCATGGTTCAGAAGGAGGTGGGCGAGCGACTCTCCGCCAAGGTTGGCACAGCGCAATATGGCGCACTGACCGTGGGCATCAGCCTCACCTGCACGGTGGAAAATTTATTTGAGTTGTCGGCGAAGTCCTTCGATCCGGCTCCGAAAGTGAAGTCCGTCGTCGTGCGGCTTCGCCGCCGCGCCCAACCTCTTTTCGAAGACGAATCGCGCGTTCAACGCGTGATCCAGGCCGCGTTTCAGCAGCGGCGCAAGACAATCGAGAATTCGATCTCCCACGGCCTGAGCCTTGATAAAGCGGGCGTGCGCGAATCGCTCGACCAGCTCGGTCTCGATCCGGGGCTGCGCGCCGAACGTCTTTCCGTCGACGATTTTATCCGCGTCACCCGAAAACTCCTGCCGTCCTGCTAGGTCGCGCGCTTCCGGGCCTTTTCCCGCCACCGTTTCGCTTTCATCCGCATGCCCGCCTCGGGTGACATCCGCATCGCCCGGTCGAAGCTCTCCTCCGCTTCCTTGAACCTCCGATCCCGGTAGTCGGATTTCCCTTGCGAGAACGCCGCCCGCGCCAGGAGGCGATGCGGCGTGTTTGGTGAGCGCGACTGCGCTTCCTTCCCGATCGTCACGTCCCTTGATTCCTCAGGGGAGGTCATCACGCGCGGCGTGATAAACACCAGCAGCTCTGTCTTCTCCCGCGACCGTCCGGTTTTTCGAAACAGCCAACCGATTAACGGAATGTCGCCGAGAAGCGGTATCTTGCTGCGCGCGGAGGACCGATCATCCTTCATGAGACCGCCGATCACGACCGTTTCGCCGTCCCGGACCTGAACGGCGGTCTGCGCCTCGCGTGTCGCGAGGATCGGCGCGCCGAGCTCGGCATCGAAACCGAGGATCTTTTTCACCACCGGGTGAACCTTCATATAGACGTCGTGGTCCGGGCTCACGTGGGGCGTCACCTCGAGCTCAATGGCCACCTGCTTAAAATCAAAACTGCGGATGGTTTCTCCGCCCTGGATGTTCCGGGTCTGCGTCAGGACGGGCACTTCTTCGCCCACGCGGATGAACGCCGGCTGATTGTTCACCGCGACGATGTGCGGCGTGGAGAGAATATTCACGTTCTCGTCGGTGGCCAGCAGCTGAAGAAGACCGCGAAGGTGCCCGTCGTCGCGCATCACGGCGTACGTGAGGCCTTCCGTGATGAAGGACGACAGATCGAAATTCGCGGACGCCTTGTCGGAAAACGCGTGCCCTTTGGCCTGAAAGCCGCCCGCGTGGCTCCATTCGAGCCCGAGCTTTGTTTCCGCCGTCAGCGATACTTCCACGATGAGCGCTTCGATGAGCACCTGGGGACTCCGGACATCGAGCCCCGCCAGCACGTCGGCCAGGCGGCGGATCACCGCCGCGTCATCAGTAACCACGAAGGTGTTGCTGCGCGCGTCGGCCACGAGACTTCCTCCCTTCGACAGCAAGGGCGTCAGCTCGGGACGAATGTCCTGAACGGAAAGGAAGTTGAGCGGCATCAGGCGAGTGACCATTCCGGACCGCGCCGTTTCCGTCGAGACCACGAGGCCCGTCTGTGCGGCCTCGGCCTGGCTGAGGACGCGGACAATCCGGCCGGGCCCAGGCACCAGTGTCGCTCCGCGCACGGCGAGCGCTGAACGAAGGATCTCCAGCGCCTCTTCCTTTGTGACGCGACCGGGCGCCGACACCGTCACGAACCCCTGCACCGCGTCACTGCGTACGTAGATGTCTCCGGTCATCTCGCCGAAGAATCTAAGAACGCCGTCCATATCGCTGTTCTGAAAGTTGAGTAGGAAACCGGAATCTGGCGGCGCCATGGTGATCTCCGCGGCGGGGCAGGAGGTGGCGAGCACGAGCGCCGCGACCAGGCAGCGAGCGGCCCGTTTCATGGCGGCGCGCCCGGCATTCGGAGCATGACTTGAACTTTTCCTTCGACGTCGATGCTCAGCGCTCCCGCGCGATCGTCGATGGAATCCACCCGTCCACCCAGGATGATGTCGCCGCGATGAAGCGTCACGCTTCGCCGCTGACCGCTCTCGGTCACCTCCGCCAATGCCACCGGTTCGCGTCCGTTGTTCGTCGTGGCGCTGAGGTGGACGGCGGCAAGGATATCGCGGCAACGTTGATCAAGGCGTTGCGCTTCCGCGGCCACGCGTGCTTCAGTTTTTTCTCGAATCTCCATCGCCTGCTTGGCCCGCTCCGCGTGATGGCTCCGTCTCGCGGGGGCGCGCGCTGTCGTGAATGACGATATGGGGATGAAGAAGGGGTCATGGGGAATGGGTGGCGTCACCGCTCTCATGGGATGGGACGCCCCCGGCGTGGCCGTCAATGTCCAGCGAGTCCCTCCTGGTGCGGCCTGACCGCGAAGATGATCAATGTGAACGCCCGCGGATTCCGCGACGGCCAGGAACGTCGTTGTCGCTGACGAGGCGCTTTGCCATTCGCCGCGAAGCTGCTCACGCGCGTTCCCCCGGATCTCGATGGACGCGAGGCGATTCACACCGGCCTGGGCGGCGGCCGCAAGAAGGCGCTGGTCCGTCGC
Organism: Elusimicrobiota bacterium; assembly: GCA_038238485.1. Taxonomy (GTDB): domain Bacteria; phylum Elusimicrobiota; class Elusimicrobia; order F11; family F11; genus JBBRXR01. The sequence continues at coordinate 3,540 of JBBRXR010000078.1, forward strand.
GGGCGAAAAGCGCGCGCCGGCCGGCGCGACGTTTTTCGCCGCGGTATCACGACGGGCCGTCGACTGAAGGATCGTGAGCCGCCAGAACTGTAGCGAGACCACCAGAATGCTCACGACAATGCTGGCGATCAACCATCCATCGCGGCGCAGGTCAACGGTCATACCCGGCCACCACACTGAACTTCACGCGACGGGATTCGTCCACGGCGGTTTTCACGCAGCGGGCACGAATGAAGCGGGCCTGGGCCAGACCCTCGACGAGGAGTGAAACGCTTTCCTGAGAACCGGCGGCGCCGTCAAACGTCATTTCTCGCGTCCCGGCATTGAGATCGAGATCGGTGAGCGTCACTGCGGGGGGAATCGCGGCCAGCGCGCGGGCAAGGACGGCGGACGCCACGATGTCGGTGGGCGCATCCCGATGGGCCCGCTCGATTGATCGTTGTCGTTCCTTGAAAACGCGTTCAGCACGACCGACCGCTGCGCTCGACCCAAACACGAGCGACAGCGCCAGGGCGCCGACCCCGCGGGCCCAGGCCCGTGGCCGCGCGAGCACGGGTCGCGCGCCATCGCATAAAGAAATTCCGCCGCCGGCCGCGACCACAACGGCGGATCGAAACATGGCGTCCTCAGGCGATGACGGCAGGATCATCTCGCAGGAGAGGCGTTCCTTCAGTTCCGCGACGAGCGTCCCGTCAAAAGCGCCGCCGCCGGTGAAGTGAACGGTGGTGACGGGCGCGCGACCCACCGCGGCGACGATATCGTTCGCCTCCCGGCGCGCCCGCCGCACCCGAAGCGGGCCGCCGGGCGCGCGTGAAGCCACCTGTGCTTCGTTCAAACCGATGTCGATCGTCACGGCGCCGCCCCCATGAGGATCGACGACGAAAGCGAGCGACGCGAAACGCAGGCCGGCCGCGCGTAGAAACTTTTCCAGCGCCAGAACGCGCGACGCCTCCACGGCCACCACGAGATCCGCGCCGCCGTCAAACGGAAGGCACGTCCAGCGCCAACGCGTGAGGGGTGGGGGGAGAATGCTTTCAATGGAGGCTGCAACGTCTCCTTGCCGACACGAGACCATGAGCACGTCGCGCCGCTGCAGGGCCACACGTGCGGGACGTCCCGTCAGGTGATGGTCCTTCACGAAAGCGGCCAGCGGGAGGGGGTCCGCGTCGCCCAACGGCGGCGCCTCGGCGACATCGCTGGACCACCACAACTGTTGATAGGCCACCTGGTCGAGGCAGCGAACGGCCAGCTTCAGGCCCCCCGCGGCCCAGTCAATTCCGATTACCTCATTGGCCACGCGCGGACCTCCGTCCAGGTGGCGGCACGCCAGGCGCCGCCCAATCTTTTCCATGTCACTCGGACAAGGAGCGTTGAATCACCGATCTTTTCGGTTCCTTCCCATGCCGTCACAAGTTCATCATCAACGAGCGCGTTCCGATCCTTGATCGCGCCGGACAAAAGGCGGGCGCGCGCCCGCGCCTCGAGCACGCGCTCATTCGCCCGCCGCTCTCCCGCGCGTGCAGACGACGCCATCTGGATGACCGCCGCGCTCACGACCGCCGCGAGGAAAATGGCCGCGAGAGACGCCATGCCCCGCCGGTTCATGACGTCCACCGATTGATGACGGCCGTCATCACGGGCACCACGCGGCGCAGGGACCCGCCGTCGGTCAAACGCACCGATACATCGATGGCGAGGGGAAGTCCCATCACCCCGTCCGAAGGACGGTTCTGATCCGCGTTCCAGCCCCAGTCATCGCGCCAGATTTCTCCATCGAAGAACCGTAAATTCCACGACGTCACCGAGACGCCGAGTGGGGAGCCGTTTCGTTTCAATCCACCATCCGAATCCGCCGGCTGAAATTCATAGTCGACTTCTTCCGGGCCGCGAGGCGAAGAGCGGGTAAACCTCAGACGGCCGGCGTGGATATAAAACGGCGCCTGTCGCGCATCGGTGGTGGCGCAGCGCAGGTCACGCGCCAGCACGTCGAGCACTGCGTCCGTCTCTTCGACGGCCCCGCGCTCGCGTCCCGCTCGCCCCAGCACTGTGACCGCGAACCGGTAAGCGGGTGCGAAGAGGGCGGCGGCGATCACCAGCGCGACGAGCATCTCCACGTAGGTGAACCCGTCAACGCGCCGGCAACGCAACGGACAGTGCCTCGACACGCTTTCTCGTGACCGACCAGACATCGTCATCGCCTCGACGCTCGACGGTCCAGTGGAGATCGCCGCAATTTCCCGACGTCAGCTCGCGTTCGGCCGCCAGGCGATAGATCGATTCGTCGAGACAGGCCGCCGTGGCGTCGCGTCGACGGGCGTTCTCGACAGCGTCCCCGCGCGCGCTCATCAGTCCGCTCGCCGCGCCCACCATCAGGGCGAGAACGGTGGCAGCCACCATCACATCGACGAGAAGGAACCCACCCGACTCAGTTCGCATCCGAACTTCCTTCTTCGCTTAGCCAGGCGCGGCGCTTGCGTTCGGTTTCCCGCTGACGTAGGGCCGCGCCCGTGCCGCGGTCACGCACTTCATTCCAGCGGGGCCACGTGATGGCCATGGCGAGCGCCAACATCGCCAACGCGACGGTCAACTCGATCAACGTGACGCCGCCGCGATTACCAGTTGCCGATGTCATCTTCGGTTCCACTTTGATGATCAGGCCCGGCGGAAAAGACGTCATAGTCCGTTCCGCGTGATCCGGGCTGGAAGTAGACGTAGGCGCCATGCCAGGGATCCGGCGGAAGGGCGCGTTTGAGATAGGGGCCTTTCCAGCCTGCGTCGCCGGGGGTGTCCCGCAAGGCGCCCAGGCCCTCCGCGGCCGTGGGAAAACGCGCGCAATCGAAGGAGAATGCATCGAGCGACATGGCGAGGTTTTCCACCTGAAGCCGAGCGGCCTGCAATCGCGCTTCCTCGGTGCGACCGGTGAGTCGCGGGAGGGCCACCGATAGCAGCGCGCCGATGATCGCCACCACCACCATGATCTCGACAAGCGTGAACCCACGTCGACGGCGCGTCACAGTTCCTCTACCACTCGGTTCACTTCCTCGAGCGTCGTGAGCCCGGCCGCTACTTTCGCGAGGCCGTCGTCG
>JBBRXR010000079.1:0-6619 GCA_038238485.1 Elusimicrobiota bacterium
ACTCATCGTCCGGCTGAGATATACGCGCGCTGCTCCGGCGATCGACCGCTTCGTTCAGGCCAATCAGCGCCTTCAGCTTGTGGATGCCGTGCCCGCGGATGTCAGCGGCGCGGTGACCGCGCTCCAGGGACAGATCGGCGCGGCCGCCACGAACGTGACGATCGAGCTCTACTCGAACGACAAGACAAAAAACTATTCGCAGGTCAACGAAGTGGGAGAAGGGACGGCGCGCCGCTTCGTCATCAAAGTCAGCCAGGAGTTTCTCGCCGACAAAATTGACGGGCGCATCGACGGCGTCGTCGCCCTCGGTGGCTTCACCGGCCCGCAGGCGCGCGACCAGGCGCGGACGTGGCTGCTTCAGCAGTGGGCCGCGCACGAACTGGCCGAAGCCGTTCTCCGCCGCCGATCGCCCAACACGGGCACTGACGTTGACCTGCAGCAGCGCGCCCACGACCTCCTCGACAAGAACGGTTTCGGCGCCACGTTGCCCAAAGACCGCGCGTCGTTCCAGCGCCCGGTCGCGGCGCTCCTGAAAGATCTCATCGCTCGCAACGCCACTTTGTTCCTCGATGGCGCCGCCTCCAAAATAACGGTTCCCACGAGCGCTCCCACGTCGCCCGCGACCGCCGCTCCGGTGGCCGCGCCCGTGAAACCGGCAGCCCCCGTCGTTCAGCCCCGTCCAGCGCCCGCGGCGCAGCCCGATTCAGGAAAAGTGACGGTGAACGGATATGACGCCGCTCGCCAACGGACCATTCGCTCCGTGGCCGGCGCCGCATTCGCGATGTCGCCTGACGGAAATCTCATCGTCACCGCCGGCGGCCGTGAAATTCGCTTCATCGATGCGCGCTCGGGGCAGACGATCAGCACGATTCAAAAGGAAGGCCCGGAAGCGATGGCCTTCAGCGCTGATGGAAAGTTTCTGGTTGTGGGCACCGTCCTCGACGAGGCCTTTGTCGTCAATCTTTCTAACCCGGCGGCGCCGGTCGTCACGCCACTGACGAGCCACACCGATCGCGTCACCGCCGTCGCGTTCTCGCCGGACGGAACCCGCGTTCTCACCGGCTCTTGGGACTCACGCGTGATCGAATCCGACGCGCGCACCGGCCGAGTCATTCAGACCTACAGCGGTCATGCCGGCTACATCTGGGCCGTCAGTTACTCGCCCGAGGGACGCCCGATCTCCTCTTCTGTCTACGAAACGCGCCGATGGAAAACCGATGGGACGTCAACGCCGGTCCGCTTCTCCGAGTCCGCGCGCTCTGGCGCGGGAATCAGCCATGGAATGGCCTTCAGCGCCGACGGCACGAAACTGGCCGTCGAGTCGGGGAGAGAGCTCTTAATATATAGGACGTCCGACATGACGCTCCTCCAGCGCTTCGGCCAGGTCGCCGGTTCGGCCGTGTCCCTCGCGTTCAGCGCCGACGGACGTCAGGTCGTGGGATCGTTCACCGATTACCACAAGAACCATCAGGTGCAGGCTTTCGACATCGCTTCAGGCCTGGAGCCGGTGGTCACGGCGGGGAAGGTCGCGCGCGCCGCGGTTTCCCAGACGATTTCCGACGTCGCGTCGGGCTACACCGGAACGGTCGCCGTCAATCGCGACGGTACGCGCATGGGCGTCGCGATTCCCAAGGACCAGACGGTCCAGCTCAACAGCCGCACGCCCGGCGCCGCCTACATGGGCTGGGCCCGCGGCGGGTTCGTGATCGCGACGATGATCGCTCTCACGCTCGTCTTCGGAATTCGACTCGATCTCGTCTCCAGCGTATTCAGCCTCAGTGGCCTCGCGGCCGTCGCGGTCGGCGCCGTCTTTGCGGCCACGATGATCATCTTCGAAGAGGCGTTCCATCTTCGCTACCGCGAAGCGGAGTATGAGATTCAGCGGGCCGCGTTCATCGACAGCCTCAAGAGCCGCCGATTTCTCGCGCGGGAAGACCAGAAGCAGCTGGTGATCGATCTGTGGGAAGAGAATAATGCCCCGCGCTTCGAATTCCGCGGTCTGCGCATCGTGAATGCGGGCGATTCGGTGGCCGTACTGGCCGCCGGCCAGCTGGCGTTTCTCGGCGTGGGCACGCTGATCATATCGGCCTTCGCGGTCCTCGGCGCGCCGACTGTGTTGTTCGCTTTGCTTCCACTTCTCGCCATGACGTTCCTCAACGCCGAGGCCCTGGCGCCCGTCGGAAACGCGGAATTTCCGAACGGCGGTTATCTTCGCCGCGCCATTCCCCAGATTTTGTCGCGCTTCTCCCGCGTCCGCGCCGCCGATGTCGGCGACGCCCTGTCGGGACGCCCCGCGCCGCCGGCCTCCGCCGCGGCCGCCGTGCGCGCCCCGCGCATCACCATGCGGCAACGTCTGTCAGGCTGGATCGCGGCGACCGGAATGTCTCGCACCGTTTTGGCCATCATCACCGTGATGGTCGTCGGCATGTCCGGCGGATTCATCATCGGCGTCGCCACGATCGGCGCCGGCGCCGGTGTGGTGGGCATGCTCGTTACCGGCGTTCCGGTCGCGATGGTCGGCATGGTGGTCGCTGACCGCCAGGATAATGCCGTGGCCACCGAGGATGAAGCGACAACGGTCGTCGATGCGACGCCGGCGGCCCCCGCGGCTCGCCCGGCACCGCGCGCGAAGAAATCGCCACCGATCGAGCGCCCCGGGCCGATCGTGTTACCCGGCGGAAGAGGAACGGTATCGCGCCTGATGGGCCGCGCCTACGCCTTGATCGTGCTCAATAGGAACATCGTGCGCGGCGGGGGAGCCCAGAAAAATATCACGGTCAAAGGTGTCCGGGAGACCATTGCTTTCTATCTCGGCCTGGCGGCGTATCGCGCCGAAAGCGCGAGCTACTACAAGCAGGCCGACAGCGCGCTCAAGATCGCCGATGGCGTATCGGCCGACGCCAAGAACATCGTCGTTCCGCTCATGCGCGAAGTCATCGGAATCGCGCCAGCTAACAACGTCACGACCATCGACGATCTTTTCGACCGCTTTCAGAGCGATGCTCGCTACCGCAATGTAACGCCGGAATTCCGTGGTCAGCTTGTCGCCGCGTTTCTCTTGAAGAACCGCAATCGAGTCGATGCGGCTAACCCGCTCTCGGGAGATAGCTTTCAGAAAGCCACCACCAGTCAGCGTGGCGACGCCGTCGGCGTCGAGCGCAACCGCGTGATCGCCCAGATCGCCCGGGCCACGTTTGATCTTTCCATCGACGTTGAAAAGCCCGAGGCGCGGCCCGGTGAAGCGCCGGCCAAGCCGGTGCGGGTGACCAAACCCCATTCGATTGCCGAGATCGCCGCCGCATCGCGCGCCATGATTTCGTTCCGGAGAATGCTGAAGAAAGACGGCGAGATTTACCTCCTGCTGAAAGCCCGGGTGACCGCGATGGCCACCGAGACGGGAACGGGAGATCAGTCGGAGAAATATGTCGACCAGGTCGGCGAGGACATTTACGACCTTCTCACTGCGGGGGTTCCCCGGGGGACAGCGGGCGGGGGACTGATTGGTTTTGATCTTAATCTGGGCCAGCTTCTCGACATCCTCGATCAGTACGCGAATCGCGTGGCCCTTCTCACGGGTCAGCCGGAACGCCGGCAGGAATTTTTAGGCCGGCTTCTCTCGGCCTCCCGGCTTCTCGACGCCGCCTCAAACTCCACGTCGCAGAATATCTGGCAATGGGCCGCGACGAACATTCAGGGGCGCGAGCAACTCACGCTCATGATGGACGCGGTCCAGGTCTTTGAGCGCGCCGGCGCGGCCCGAGAAGACACGATCGAAGTCGCCCAGCGCCGCGATGCCGAGCGTCAGGCCGAAATCTCGGCCGCGCTGGTGGCGACCGAGGACGCCGCGGAGCCCGAGATCGCTGCCCCGTCCCCATCGGTGCCGGGAGCGCCGCTCACTGTTGAAGAAGTGGTCCGTCGCGCGTCGCGCGAACCGGTTCGCTTCAACAATTCCTTTTTCTCAATCTCGCCTCTCGTTCGATCGCTGATTCCGTTCATGATTTCCCGCTCGCCGGGGCGCGCGCGCGAAGACCTGGCGGTTATGATCGCCCGCTTGGAGCAACTCGAGATACTTATCGTCAACGGCGACGTTCTTTCGGCGACCCGTGAAGACGCCGTCCGGCTGGCCGGCGCCGCCGGGCGCCTGCGCGCCTTTTACCGCGGCAGCGCCGACGTGACGCCGGAAGCCGTCCGAACCGCGCTCGACGAATCCGGAGTTCTCGGCGACTCTCTCGCGCGCTCGGTCCTGATCCAGATGGTCGACCTGTTCAGGTCGGCCGCACAGACCGTCGAAGTGGCCTTCGACGAATCGCTCCCGATCGCAGCCTTCTACAACAACCGTATTGCGCGCGTGGTGGCGGACGCCATTCTCAATCGGCCCGGTCGCGACGCGAAGGGGAACGCCGGCCTCCTGGCCGACGCGCTTTACGCGTTGCGCAACGCCAACCCCGGCAACCCGATTTATGAGCGCCTCAACGCGTTCTTGACGACGCTCAACACGATGGGCGCGCTTCCCGGTCGCGCGACCGTGGACGCCCTGTCGCACGTTCTCAATCCAATTCTTTCCATTTCCAATGACATCGCCGAGGAAGTGCTGGCGTTCGCCGGCCTCACGCCCGACCGCACGTCCGACGCCGCCGAGAAGGTGGACCAGGAACTGCGCGGACTGCTTCCTTTCTTCGAGCTCGGCGCGACGACGGTCGAGATCCAGTTGATGAAAGGAGAGGAACGCACCAACGAACATCCGGTGGGGTTCGTGCAGCGTTTCGAAGGCGTGTCGGGAACCCATGTGGTGATTCGTATCAGCCAGGCCACGCTGAATCGAATTCGCGGAACCGTGAACGGCACCAACGTCACGATTACCGGAACGCTCGCCGAAGCGCATCAGACGCGCCTTGCGACGCTCGGCGTTCGCCTGACCGACAAGGAAGCCAGCGATCTCGCTCTTCGAATTTTCCTTCTTCATGAACTTGGTGAAGAGGTGCTTGGTGTTCGCGACCAGGACCTGGAGAACCTCGGGCTTGCCGATCGCGAGCGCCTGGCCGCGCTCGACGCGACCCAGGGCGTGCTTCCCGAAAACGCTTTCGTCTCACCCGACGGTATCGTTGGCGCTCTTGGAAAGGCCGATCAGACTCCACGCGCCATCGGGCAGGTGAAGAATTCCGATCAGCCGGGCGTGCCCTCGCGCGCCGCAGACCGCCGATCTCGCGAGCTCGCCGCCATCCTCGGCCTCTCCCGCGCGCTGCCCATTTTAAGAACGTTGTTCGCCAATCAGCAGGTGCTGAACTACTCCCTCGGCCTTGCCGATGGGCAGGAGATTATTTTTAACGGCGACGGCACGCTCAATCGCCAGAACCTCAATGTCCTGGAGCAGTCGCCGACAGCGGTCGACCGCCTCAGCGCGATGGATGCGGAGCGCGCGGCCGGCCGTACCTTCACTGCTCAGACGGCCGAGCAGACCGACCAGCGTTTCCAGTTGGGAAACCCCGGAACAATGGTCGTCTACGACCAGACGGGCGGCTTCAAGGACCTGGCCGACCGGTTCTTCAGTTTCAAGGAGTCCCGCCCGACGGACGGTTCGCGCCAGGTCATCGGCGTGCCGCAGACTGCGGAGGAACTCACCATTTCCGTCGACGCCTACGTGAAGATGCTTCAGGCCAAGCGTGCCCAGCCCGACGGCGCTTCGCTTCAGGCCGACCTCGACAAGGCGCTCGCGCTCCAGCAGGCCATCGCCGCAAGCCTCGCGGGAGACGCCGCGAGCCGCATCGGCGTCGTCACGCTCAGCGCCGAGGACCAGGCCCTCATCACCCAGAACGCCACGTCCGGCGCGTGGGACGTCAGCGCCGTGGTCCCGATCTTCCAGGCCCGGGCGAAGGCGCAGTTCAACGTCACCGTCCAACGTCTTGTTTTCTTCTCCGACTGGCGCCAGCTCATCTCGGCCCAGCTCGACATCGCCGTCACCACGGCGATGAACCTGAACACCTTCATCAGCCTCGAAGGCCGGGTTCAGGCCGCCAACCTCGTCGCCATCCAGGCCTAAATTACATCGTAAACACGGTCCGTTTTTGAAGGCCCGTCAAAGCGCCGTGACAAACGGCACAAGAGATGGCGTTTCCGTGACATGCCCATTACAATCGGTTTATGGGAATCGACGTCATCAAATTAACGGAAGGGCGTGAGCCGGCGGCGAAACTTCGCCAGGAGGACCTCTCCAAGGTCTCATTCTCTCTTCATTCGATTCCCACGCCTCCCATGTCGATCTGGCTGATGGCGATGCCCGCGTCTGGTCAGCCGATCTTTCCCTGGTGGACCTACGGCCGCGCTCTCGACGAAGAAGCGACCAAGCTCTCCGCGATGACCGGCATCTCGAGCCCGCAGGGCCTCTTCGATTTCCTGTTCCTTCTCCAGCTCAAGAAGACTTTCACGAACGGCCTCTACGCGCTCGTGCCCGGCAACGTGAAGACGGAAGGCTGGGCGAACCTGAATGAACCGGCGCGCGGCGCCCTTCAGCGCGGACAAAGCTGCATCTACCGCCTCGAGGGCACACTTTCGAGCCGCGTGGCCGTGAACTGGGTTCCGTTTTTTCAGCCGCAGTGCATGGTGAAGGACCCGTCGGGCGACA
>JBBRXR010000080.1:0-6595 GCA_038238485.1 Elusimicrobiota bacterium
GCAAGGTGGGATGGGGCGCGCCCGATAAGGACCTCTTCAAGTTCGTCTACAAATACCTGGTCCAGCGCAAGGACAAGCGCCCATTCTGCCTGACGATCGCCACGGTGTCCGTGCACCATCCGTTCCGCATGCCGGAGAAGAAATACGCGCTCGAGGACCATTCCAAGCTGGAGAATCAGGTGCCCAACGTGATCCGCTATTCTGATGCGGCGCTCGGCGAATTCCTGGACGAGTTCATGAAGGACCCGCGCTTTAAAAACACGATCATTCTGATTTCGGCCGACCACGGACTTAACTGGTTTTCTCCGCACACCACGCACACGCATTCAACGCTCTGGGAAGACCTCGTTTGGGTGCCGCTCCTGCTCCTCGGCAACTGGGGTCAGCCGCCGGCCGTCGTGGGGGAGGTGCGCGAGCTGGCCGACATCGGTCCGACAGTGCTCGACCGTCTTGGCATCGACATCCCGAACCATTTCATCGGCCAGTCGCTTTTGCGCCGCTACCCCGCGGGCCGCGAGCCGAAGGCATTCTTTGGCAACGCCGATTCCGGCGCGGCCACCGGCGTGCGCATCGGCGACGACAAATATTTCTACAACTACCAGTCCGACCTCGGCCGGTTCTTCGACATGGAGCATGACCGGCAGGAGCGAACGAATCTCGCGGGCTCACCATCGGTGAAGCTGCGCGAGGAGCGCTATCAGAAGCTGCTGCTTGACGTCTATTCGGAGAACGCCAAGCTCATCAAGGAAAACCGTTTCTGGAACTGGGAGTGGAGCCTGGACGCGCGGCGGAGCGGGCACCACTAGGAGCGGGGGGAACTCCGTCGAAGGCGGAAGACCATTTTGACGAGATCACGGATGACGCCGGCCGATAGTTTGCTGTAGCCCTGCCGGCGGTCGCGGAAAACGAACGGGATTTCGCTGACCTTCTCCGGGCGTCCCTTGCAGTAGATTTCGAGAAGGATTTTATAGCCGGTTGGCTCCAGCCTCGCCTTGGAACGCTCGTAGAGCTCGCGCTTCATCACGAAGAAGCCGCTCATCGGGTCCGAGATGGACAGATGAAGCAGCGCCTTGGCCATCATCGTCGCGGTCCAGCTCGTGACGCGGCGATACCACGGCCAGTGCGTGGCCCCGCCGCCGGGGATGCGGCGCGAACCCACCGCGAGATCGGAACCACTCTCCACGGCCGCGATTAGCTTCGGCAGGATGTTTTCGTCGTGAGACATGTCGGCGTCCATCACGCCGAGGACGGGCGCCGTGGCGGCATCAAAACCTTCCAGAACCGCTGAGCTCAGGCCCCGACGTCCCACCCGGCGCACCACGCGCAGCCAGGGCGCTGTCGCGCACATTTCCTCCACCAGCTTCCACGTCAGATCGGGCGAATCGTCATCGACGATGATGACTTCGTGCGGAATTTCTTCCAGCGCGCGGTGAACCGCCGCCGTAAATGTCGCCATATTGTCGCGTTCGTTGTACGTCGGCACCACGAGCGAAAAGCGCGGCGCGCTCACGAGACCACCTCGGCCAGGATCGCGCGGCGGTTCTCGCGGATGGCGCGTACGCCGCGGCGGAGCGTGTCGGCGGCCCAGAGCGTGAGCAGCAGGTTGCGGGCAATCAGCACCGGTGAGAAGTACGGATCGAAATGGATGATGGGGAAGAAGCCGATGTCGAAGACGACGTAGGTCAGGCCGAAGATGGCGGCCGACCCCAGAAGGACGGCGCGCTTGTCGACGGCGATGGCGAACTGAATGGCGGCGAAGGGCCACATCCAGATGAAATATTGCGGAGAAAGGACGCGCTGGGTGGACATGAGAATCAAAATGACGCCGTAGAGAAGGAGCGCCACCGTGTAGGGCCGGAGTTTTTCCGTTTGAACGAAGTTGCGGCGAAACATTCTCAGGAGGGCCACATAATAAACCGCGAGAAGACCGAAGCCGCAATTCTTCGACAGCCACAGGTACAGCTTGGGCACCGCCGGTGCGAGAATATGGAACGCGCCGTAGCTGTAATCCACGTCGGTCGGCGATCCGTTCAGGATCTTGTCGATGATGAGTGGAATTGCCCAGTTCGATTCGATCTGGATGCCACGCACGCCGTGCTGTGAGAGATGCGAGATGAGTTCGTCGCAGACCAACACGTTGTATCCGATCAGCACCGCCGCGAAGGGAATGGCGACCCAGAGAACCGGGATCCACGCCCGGTTCGGGTTCGGCCACGCGTCCTCGTCGGCGCGGTGCCACTCGAGGATGGCGAAGAGAGGAAGAAAGAACATAGGAAGGAGCTTAATGAGAGCGCCCGCCAGGAGGCAGACGTAGCACAGCCAGCGCGTCCAGTTTTTCGCCGTGAAAAAGTACGCCGCGCCGAGAAAAAGGGCGGACATCACGATGTCGAGACGCTCGAAGATCAGATGCGGCGCGCTGACGCCCAGGAGGCTGTAAAGGCAGAGCGCGAACGCGCAGGTCCAGCGCGAGGCGTTGAGACGGTCTTTCAGAAAGCGGAAAAGAAGGAAAAAGGTGGCCGCGTCAAAGCAGAGCATCTCCATCTGGAAAGCCAAGCGGTAACCATCGTAGGGCTGGGAGATGAGCGCCGGAAGATAGATGAGGGGGAGGGAAAGCGGCGGATAGGGAAACCAGAAGTCGCAGTAGGCGGAGAACCCGTCACGCACGCCCATCATGGCGGCGCCATGAAAGATCGGAACATCGGTGACGAACTGGCCGAATCCGAAAAAAATGTAGGAACGGGTCGCGGCGAAGGTCGCCAGCGCGACAAGGGCCGGAAGGACGGCGCCGAGGCGCTTATTCCTTCGGAATTTCAGGAAAGAGGTGTCGAGCAGGAATAACCTTTTTCTGGCTGTCCGCTGGGCGCTTCCAATGCAGCTTCATCACCATGTCGCCGTTACCCTGGTAGTACTCGAGACGGATCTTGTGGTAGCCGGCTGTCAGGCGAAGCTCGCCCTTGTCGAGAAACCCGCTGTGGATCTGCCAGTCGTCGATGATCTGCTGATCGTCCACCCAGAGGCGGACGCCGTCGTCGGAAATCGTATAGAACTCGTACAGGTCGGGCTCGTCGATCTTCACGTAACCGGTCCACCGAATGGAGAACTGCTCCGCGCGAAAGCCGGGCATCGGCGGCCGCCGCAGCCAGCGGAAGTTGACGGTGTGGTCGAGCCGCTTGGCGTAAAGGGTTTTGAGTTCCGTGTCGAGGTAGTACTCCCCCGTCAGGCCGTAGCCGCCGAGGAAAATGCGTTCGTAGGCGCGGTCCGCGGTGAACAGAAGAAGGACCAGCGCCAGCGCGAACACGACTTTCCCGCGGTGGGCGGCCAGACGATGGAAAGTCTTTTGCGGATGGGAGATCGCTCCCCAGAGACCGCGGACCAGCGTCTCGACCCACTGCTCGAGGCGGCCGGGCCGGTCGTCGTCGCCGAGGTAACCGCGCGCGGGAGCGGAGGACGGCGTTGCGGCGGCGCGCGGAACGTCGGCCTGGGCGCGGGAGGAGGGGCGGGCCGCGGGCTCGCGGCCCAGCGTGAGCTCGAGCTCCGTGATGATTTCTTCGAGGTCGGCGTTCAGCTTGTGCGCGACGACGAGCGCCATTTCATTGTCGCCGTCTTCCACCAGGAGGCGGAGAACGTCGAACGAGCGCTTTCTCTGCGCCAGTCCATCGATGATGTCGATCAGTTGCTTCTTGCCCATTCTTCGCGCCGGAGTGTACAAATTCTCCATAAGGCCTTCGCCACGTCCACGGCGAAGAACGAAAGAAGGACCATGAGCGGCGGTCCGAAAACGAACGGCTGAAAATACTGCACCATGAAATTGTGCGCCTCGGGCGTGGAGGCATAGCTCCAGCCTTCCAGCAGATAAATGATGAACACGGTCATCGACGCGAGCACGGACGCGAAACCGAGGCGCCGCGAACCGGAGACGGGGGCCAGCGCCAGCGGGACCGTGAGGTACCACGGCATGAACCAGGTAGCGCCGATTGTGGACCAGAAGAAGGCGAAGAAGGCCATGCCCGTGACAGCGCGCGAAAGCGATCGGGCATAGGCCGCGCAGCCCAGGCAGACGAGGAAGGTGAGTTCGAGCGCCAGCCGTTGAACGTCCTGCTGATTGCCCGCGAAGATCGGGCCCAGCAAAGGAATGTATTCGAGCTTGAACGACGATTTATAAACGAAATATTCGGCGAGCGACTTCGTCATGGAGTTCGCGGCCACGCCGTAGAACGGCGCCTGGATCGTCGTTGATGTCAGCCCGAACGGAAGATAAAGAATCAGCGACACGCCCAGGAACACCGCGAGCGCGGAAAATGCCGATCGCCACGACAGGCGGAGATCGGTCTCCCTCCACCAGAGGTGACAGACGTAAAGACAGAACATCGGCAGGACATAAAACTTGGTCTGCACCGCGAGTGTGAACGCCACCGACGCGCCTACCCACCGGTTCTTTTGAGCGAGTAAGATTCCCAGGAGCAGCATCGAGATCATGAACGCTTCATTGTGGGCGTTCCCGCAGAATTCAATCAGGGTGAGCGGATTCAAAAGGTAGACCGCCGCGCCGAAGGCGCGCGTCTTCACGTCCGCGCGCGTCAGGATGTTCCAGATAAGCGCGCCGCTCGCCAGGTGACAGACGAGCGAAGAGAGCTTGAAGAAAAACACGTAGCCCGCCGGGCCGGCGCGAACGAGCTCGCAAAGGCCGACGTAAACAGCCGAGAGCAGGCTCCAGGCCGGGCCATAAACCGACACGGACGCTTTCCAGCAGGTCATGTTGAAGAAGGGGTCGGACGGGTATTCACCGATGGCGGTGATGTATGGGTTCGAGTGATAGACGATCGGCAGGCGGCCATAGACGATGTAGTCGAACACGTCGCTCGACCAGATGTTGGGCATAATCAGGAGCGGGATGGCGATGACGCCGCTGATAACAAGGAGCGTGCGAAGGCGGATGGTCTCGCCGACCTTGCCGTAGCAGAGCACGAAGAGCGCAAAAAGGTAGGAAACACAGAACGCGACGAGCGACGGGCGGAGGACGTTGCCCGCCGACCACGCGTCGTCCGGGCCGTAGAATTCACCCGTTCCACCCAAGAGGCGGCAGCACCATGCCCAGACGTCGCGCAGCAGATACAGGTTCTCGCCCGACGGGCCGAAGAGGTTTCGGTGCATCGCCACAAACACACCGAACGCCGAAACGGCGAGAACCGGCCAGGTGAGGTGGAAGAGAACGGTCGAAAGTTTTTTGATCTGAGATTCCTTCAACGAGCGCGGATCGGACGACGATCAATTATGACAGCAACCGCCCGGGTTAACAACGGCTCCGATTCGCAAATTCTCCTCGAAAAGTCGGGCGATTTTAAGCATATTTAGCCCACACCTCGTGGCCAACACCACCCCCAAATCCGACTACCGTCATCGATCGCTTCTCAGCTGGGCCGTCCTCTTCTGGGCGGCCATGACGCTGCCGCGGATTTGGTACCTCGTTCGCTCGGGCGTTCTGTTCGCCGAGCCGAAGATCGGCCTGCAACTCGTCTGGATCGGTTTCCTTCGCGACGGCGCGCTGTCCGCCTGCACGCTCCTCTTCCTGAGCCTCTTCCGCCGCCCGCTGGCGCGTCTCGCGCCGGGGCCTTTCCGGATCTTCTTCTCGGTCATGCTCTTCGTGATGGCCGCCGGCTTCGGGCTGATGATGGTGAACGCCGAAGTGCTTTTTCAGGCGGGCACGCCGCTTGAGATCGAATATTTCTCGCTTATGACCGACTCGGCCGAGGGGCCGATGCTGTTCATCTCCAATCCCGCCGCCATCTTCATCCTCATCCTGCATTTGACGATCCTGCCGGCGCTCTTTATCTGGATTTGCACGCGCTTCCGTTTCATCAAGCTGAACTTCCTGCTGGCGTCCCGGACGGCATTCATTTTGATGCTTGCCGTCCTGCTCGCGAGCGCAACGGCGTGGCATGAACGCCTGCCCGACGAAACGCGTTCGGCCGTGGCGGATAATTACCTCGTCCATCTCGCCAGCCAGTTCGCCAAAACGCGCGACATCAAGGAATCGGGTAAAAGTCAGATCCGGGAAATCCTCGACACCCGTCCGCTTCCGAAGGTCGGCGTGAAGCAGCCGGAATGGTTCTACCCGGACCCGAACTATCCGCTCATCAAGGCGACGGGCTACCAGCTTTGCCGCGCGGGCGTGTGGAAGGGCGCCGTCTGCGAGGAAGACCTCGACCATGACGGCTATAAGGCGTCGGTCGACTGCAATGACGCGGATGGCCGCATCCATCCCGGCGCGGTCGACGTCCCCGGCAACGGCATTGACGAGGACTGCTCGGGCCTTGATGCGGACCCGCCGAACATTATCTTCATTCACTGGGAGAGCGCGCGCGCCGCGAACGTGGGCGCCGTCGGCGGCTTCAAGAAGCACAGCACGCCGCGTTTTGACAAGCTGGCCAAGGACGGCGTGCTGTTCACCAACGCCTATGCGAACGGCTGCCAGACGCGATTTTCGATCGTGCCGATGTACTGCTCGACGCTCGACCGCCTGTCAACGAAATGGATCTGCCGGCACAACCCGAAGACGGAACTGCTGTCGGTGCCGGGCATCCTGCGTGGGCGCGGC
>JBBRXR010000081.1:0-6575 GCA_038238485.1 Elusimicrobiota bacterium
AACGAGTGGGGCAGCTATCAGCAGTACAAACTCGTGAACGGCCAGGCGCGCGTGAAGCGCAGCGATACCACCAACCGCACGGACTCGGCCGACGGTTCGTTCCAGATCCAGCGCACCGGCGTGACGACGGCGTACAGCGCCCTTGGCCAGGTCGCGCTCAACGGCACCGGCGGCGAAGTGACCGCGGGCCGCGGTGACTGGTGGACATTCGACGGCGACGAGTCGGCCGCCAATAACATCGGCAACATCACGGCGGGCACGATCTGGCAGGACTACCTCGTGGTCATCGGCCAGGCGCGCGTTTCGATCAGCCAGCAGAACCGCGGCCTCTCGCGCGTGACGCCCACCGGTTTCGTGCGCGACACGGGGGACATCGACGGCGACGGCAACGTGGTCGAGTGGACGGCTGTGAACGTCCCGCTTTATCCTCCCGTTCCTGGCCCGACCTACGCGCACACGGTGAACTACCTCGAGAACTACTACGACGAGGACGGCATCCTGACGCTCGCGCAGTCGGCCAACGACAATTTCAGTTTCGACGAGATCATGACGCACAGCTGGCAGAAGGCCGAGTACGACCGCAGCAACACCGTGATCCCCGGCCGCTGGATCCGCACGGACGGTCACATCGACGGCTTCACTTACCGGTACGACTACGACAAGACGGACGGTTCGATCGACACGACGTCGGAGCTCGAGAAAACGATCTTCCACACAAACGAAGAGTACGGCGTGCGCGGTCCGACCAACATCGTCCGTCGCGTCCGCACCGACACCAACACGCGCAGCTACGGCATGGACGGTTCCTACAACCAGCAGGACCTGACCGTGTACTACGCCTTCAACCAGGCGGGCAAGCTCGTCCAGCAGGTCGATCTCAACTCGAACGGCTCGATTGACGCCAACCCGGCGGCGCCGAACTCCAACGTGCTCACGCGCCTCTATGAGAAGACGGAAGGGGTGGGTTCGTTCGAAAGTCATTCCGGCCGCGACGAGCAGTTCGATGTCGCCACGGACTCGATCGAGCAGAAGTGGGACGCGGCGCTGGCGCGCTCGGCGTCGGGCCCCAACGAAATCTGGGACTGGGGTAAGGGCCAGCTCAAGCAGGACTATCACGTCTACGACTTTGCCGGCGGCAAGGTGGGCGTGGCGCGCGTGAACCTGACGACGAACATTTCCGACACCGTGGGCCGCGACCTCTCCTACACGCACCAGAAATCGGTGAACGCCACGGTTTACACGCCGGAAGGGGCGGTCATCGGCGGCAAGCGCGTTCCGCCGCTGCGCCTGGTGCTCGAATACGACCTCAACAACGACGGCATGATCCAGGACAACGAAAAGACCGAGGGCGTGTCGACCACGCTCGGCCACGGCGGACGCAACACCGCCTATTTCCTCGACCCCGCCGGCATGACCAATACCGTGACCGATTTCGACAACGACCAGACGGAGTGGAAGACCTTCGCGGAAGCCGACAACCTGTGGTGGGACACATCGGTTTCCGAAACCAAGCAGACCTACCTGATCAAGTTCAACCAGCAGAAGCTGAAGACCACGGCGACCGACTCGAGCACGCAGTCGCGCGACATGTCGACGAGCTGGCAGCACACGGATGTGACGTACATGTATGGCAAGCAGCGCGTGATGACCACGCGCCCGGCCGATCCGCGCGCCGAGTGGGACCCGATCGTCTCCGCCGCGTGGAACGCGGCCTTGACCGACGCGCGCACCTACAACGCGACGGACAACGGCCTTCTTCTCCTCGGCGCCTACGGCCAGGGCGAGTTCGGCTCGCAGGACGGCACGGGCGGCATCACGGTGGGCTCCACCGAACAGCGCTTCCGCGTGGTGCGCGGCCAGCAGGCCCGCCTGCAGAACCAGACCACCGTTTCGGATTCAACGAGCGGCGACGGCTCGCCAACGCACAGCGTCAACAAAACCGACTATTTCTACACCGAGCGCAACGGACGCCTCGCGCGCAACCGTCCCGGCGGGCCCGCGGAAGGCCTCGGCTCGTCATGGTCCATCGACACGGAAGGCAACATCACGCTGAGCGGCCTGCTCGGCGAAAAAACCGCCGCGGAGACCACGCCGTTCGACGTCACCACCGAGAAGCCGGCGGTGTTCCCCGCCGTCGACGCCGACCTCGCCGACAGCGGCTATCCGCCGGAAGTTCAGAACATCAACCAGACGATGGGCATTCTCGAGAGCGACGGCACCACCATCACCCCGCTCGCCGGCAAATGGGGTTCGGTCCAGGACTACGAGTTCGTCAACGGCCAGGCGCGCGTGACCAAGACCACGAGCCTGAACCGCACGGAGAACGTGGACGGCAGTTTCAACGTCCAGCGGACCGGCGTCACCAACCACTATGTGAGATTCCAGGACCCGGACATTCTGCCCGGCGAACCAACCGCCGTGGGCCAGCTGAAGCGCACCGAGGGCGAGGGACGCTGGGTAACCTGGCATGTGGTCGACGTCGACGGCGACTTCGACCCGAGCTGGAACACCATCAATGCGGCGCTCGGCTATCCGCCGTATGGAACGATCTGGCAGCAGTACGTGATCCTCGGCGGCCAGGCCCGCATGCTCGAAAGCAAGCAGCACATGGGCGAAATCGAACTCAACCCGAATTTCGCGCCCACCGCGCCGGGCGCCGACTGGGAAGTCGCCGACGGCGAGCGTCTCTACGGCACGAACCCGTCGCCGGTGCCGCTGTACGCGCATGTCGAGAGCTACTCGCTCAACGACTACAATTCCGACGGTATCCTCCTCGAGTCGCGCAGCGCCTCGGAAAACTATTCGCAGGATGGCCTGATGAACCGGTCGGTGACCAACAGCGTCTACAAGACCAAGACGTTCATCGACAGCCTCGGCAATGCCTACACGGTGCGCGGAACCGACATCCCCGGTGAGTTCGGCGGCAACATCCACGGCAAGAGCTGGAAGTTCGACTTCAGCGGCAACGCGGTGGACTCGCTTTACGCCGACGCGCTCGAGCGGACCGAATTCCTCACGCATGAGACCTACCAGAGCTGGGAACGCCCGGGCCCGGTCCGACCGCTGATCTACACGCGGCGCGTGTTCGTCGACACCGACTCGTCGGCGTTCAGCATCGACGGCTCCGAGAATTTCCAGCGCATGTTCACCACTTACAAGTACAACCTCGACGGCGTCATGCAGGAGTGGGTGGACGAGAACGGCGACAACATCATGCAGGAGAGCGAGCGCACGCGCGGCCTCGGCCACTTCACCAGCCACTCCGGGCGCTCGACGCTCGACGGCGTCGCCTTCGACACGACCGAAGGCCGCATCCAGCAGGACTACCAGGTCATCTACGTCGGCCCGGGCCACATGGCCCCGAACCTGAAGGTCGGCGTGGCGCGCCTGCGCCAGGCCATCACCGATTCCACGAACACCTCGCGTGACGGCTCGATGAGTGTCTCGCATGGCGTGACCAACTACCAGAACAACCTCGTGAACACGCGCCTGACGGGCGCCGACGGTTACTCGGCCTTCTCGAACCGCGACGCGTTCGGCAATTCCACGAGCGGAATCAACACGCAGGAGTACGTGATTCGCGCCAACCAGGCGAAGGTGGCCAAGACGGTCTCCGAGAACTGGACCGACGATCTTTCCCGCTTCAATGAATGGCTCACCCAGCTCTCGAACCCGGCGGCCAGCGAGGCCCCGTACGCGCTCGTCGGCAGAATCACGACGCCCGGCAAGGTCACCCTCGGCACCTTCGAGATCCCGGCGGAGAACCGCGACGGATCGAAGAGCCGTCAGCGCACGACGACGTACAACGCCTACAACCGCTACGGCCGGCTGATGAAGGAAGTGGACTTGAACCGCAACGGCAGGATCGACGACAACGCGACAATCACCAACGGCAAGTACGAGAAGACCGAGGGGCGCGGGATCTCCTGGAATTTCGACGGCGTGTACGCCTACAGCGGATCGCAAATCGAACAGCGGTTCAAGATCACGCGCGGCCAACAGACGCGCCTCGAGCATGTGATCACCGACAGCTTCAGCACCGACGCGGACCTGGGCCTCGACAACGGCAACCATGGCGATCCGGAGCATCCGCTCGAGCAGATCGACGGCTCCTGGAACCGCGGGCACAGCAACATCGACTACTCGAAGTCCTACGACAACTTCGGCCGGCTGACGGGTCTCCCGCCCGAAACCACATCGCTCGCCGACGACCCGCTCTCGGGCATTGGCCTCTCGTTCGACGGCAACCGCAGCTACACGATGACCTCGGCGCTGCAGGTTTACTGGCCGGAGATCTGGCAGAACACCGGCCAGGCGAAGGTCAAGACTTCGGATTCGAATTCGTGGAGCGTGAACCTGCGCAACGGCGTCACGTCGAGCTTCGACTATGCCGATTACGAAGGTTCCTTCGCGACGCCGGGCTTCAACCCCGACGGGGGCTGGACGAAGTCGTTCGTCAGCAAGACCTACGACGCCTCCTATAATATTGACGGCACGCCGATTTTCACGCAGGCGCCCACGGCGCGCGGCTACTCGCTTTCCTTCGACGGCCTGTCCATCAACCCCGATCTTCTTCACACGGGCCTGACCCGCACGGACCTTTACCAGGAATACGACAACACGATCTGGGGTAACACGGGCTTCGAAAAGCTTTCGCGCAGCATCTCGCGCTCGTACAGCTTTCAGCAGACCGGCGGTCCCTTCGACTTCGACAATCCGGCCGCCGATTTCGAAGGCGCCTACAGCCGCAGCTACAACACGACGAGCTACGTCGGTTCCTACAACCAGTTCGGCCGTCTCAACCCGAACAAGGCGCCGACGGTGGCGGGCTGGAGCCAGAGCCGCGATGGACAGGGCCGCTTCACCAAGAGCTTCCTCGACCAGGTGTACCAGACGACAGTGTGGGCGAAGGTCGCCAAGACCGTGCTGCAATATTCGAAGTCCTACAGCTGGTCATCGGACAACGCGGTGCTCGGAGACGAGGGCGACGGAAACCTGTTCGACGGCGGCGTTCCGACCACGACCTACGGCAACGGCGGTATGGGCACGCTCGTGACCGACTGGAACGAGGCGGGCTTCACGATGCGCGACCACGCGATCATCCAGGGAGACGATTCGAAGAACATCTCTTATCTCTACACGGACTACAGCCAGGGCTATGACAACGTGGGCCGCACGCGCAACGGCGAGGCGCCCGTGGCCCGCGGATGGTCACGCAGCCTCGACGGCACCACGCTCAATCCCGACCTCACGCGCACCGGCGTGACGCACGCGGAGATCTACCAGCAGTTCAACGACACGATCTGGCGCAACGCCGGCGTGGCGCGCCTGAACAAAATTCTTCAGCGCAGCTACAGCTTCCATGAAGACGGCGGCATCTACACCTGGGAGAACCCGGGCGTCGACTTTGAAGGCGGCTTCCAGCGCAGCTACACGGCCACGAGCTACGCTGGCAGCTACGACGACAACGGCCGGATCAATCGTCTGGTGGTGCCGACGGTCGAGGGCTACAGCCACTCGCGAGATGGTCAGGGCCGCTTCACCAAGAGCTTCCTCGACCAGGCCTACGACCTGACCGCGTGGGGGAACGCGGGAAAGACGGTACTCGGGTACTCGAAGTCCTACAGCTGGTCGTCGGACGCGGTGGTGCAGAAAGTGGAGGACGACGCGGGTGACTTCCAGAACGGCGTCGCCACGATCAACTACGGCGCCGGCGGCATGGGCGACCGCCGCGTCAACTACAACCCCGCGACATTCACGATGAAGGACCACGCGATTGCCCAAGGGGACGATTCGAAGAACATCTCCTATTTATATACGGACTATTCGGCTGCCTATGACGACCTCGGCACAGTGAAGGGCAAGTACCTGAACCCGGCCGGCACGGTGATCATCGACAACCCCGCGGCCATCCAGGCGCCGGAGGCGCGCGGCTTCTCGCGCTCCTTCGACGGCACCGCGCTCAATCCCGAGCTCCTGCGGACAGGTGTCACCCAGTCGGATGTCTACCAGCAGTTCAGCCGCCGGATCTGGGTTGAATCGGCCACGGCCAAGCTTGAGACGATCCTTCAGCGCAGCTACTCGGCGCACGAGGACGGCGGAACCTACACCTGGGACGCCCCGGGCGCCGACGTGGAAGGCGCGTACAACCGCAGCTACAACAAAACCGATTACAGCCAGTCCTATCTCTACGACGACCTGACGACGCTCGACAAGAACGAAGCGGGCAAGATCGACCGCGCCAACGCGCCGACGGTAGAAGGCTGGAGCCATTCACGCGACGGCCAGGGTCGTTTCACGAAGAGCTTCCTCGACCAGCTTTACAGCCCGACGGTCTGGTCGAACGTCGGCAAGACCGTGCTCGTGTACTCTCGCAGCTACAGCTGGTCGTCGAACAACCGCATCCTCACGGCGCCCGAACCAGACGGCGGCCGCTTCTCGGCGGTTCCCGACGGCACCGTGGCCGACCCGAGCCCAACGAACCGCTACGGCGACGGCGGTATGGGCGACCTGGTGGGCGACTACGACCCGCTGACCTTCACGATGGCGCAGCACGCCGTCGTGCAGGACGACGA
>JBBRXR010000082.1:0-6548 GCA_038238485.1 Elusimicrobiota bacterium
CGCAACGGCATCGTGCTGATCGATTACATTCACCTTTCCATCGAGAAAGGCGTGCCGCTCAACGAAGCCATCGAGCGCGGCGCCCAGGTGCGCTTTCGTCCGATCGTGATGACCGCGCTCTCGGAAATCCTCGGCCTTCTTCCGCTCGCCGTGGGCATGGGGGCGGGGTCGGCGCTTGAGAAACCGCTCGCCGTGGCCGTCATCGGCGGGCTCATCACATCGACGTTCCTCACGCTCTTCGTCCTCCCCATCGGCTACCGGATCCTTTACCGCGAATGACGATGGCGCACTGTCGTTCCGGGCGCGCGGCGTTGGCCGCGCTGGCGTTCCTCCTAACTTCAACGACCGTCGCCGTCGCGGATGAGACCGAACGGGTCGACTCTCCGACGGCGGTGGCGACGGGGGCGGCGCGCGACGCGGCCTATATCGCCACCGCGCCGCTGCGCATCAATAAAAAAGGCGCCCTGCTGGTGGGCGCCGCGCTCGCCACCATCTATGCCACCACTTTCATCGACCGGCCCGTGCGAAACGCGATGGATCGCCTTCATCCCAGCAGCCGTCGCGACCGCCTCGGAGATTTTGGCGACCGCAACGAGGACGTGGAATTCCTCGGCCGCTCGACGGGCGCCCTGCTCACCTCGGGCGCGTTCTTCGCCGGCGGAGTCGCGTTCAGGAACAAGAAAGCGAAGCGCGTCGGCCTCATGGGAGTCGAGGCGTGGTTCTTCACCGACCTGCTCATCAAGGGATTCAAGAAGGGCATCGGGCGGGAGCGCCCGAGTGACGACGGCCCCTACCGGTTTCGTCCGTTCCATGGCGGAGACGCGATGCCCTCCGGACACGCGGCCACCGCCTTCTGCATGGCGAGCGTCATCGCGTCGGAATACGATTCACCCTGGATTGACGCGGCCAGTTACGGAACAGCGGGCGCCGTGGCCGCCGGCCGCCTCTACCGCGGCGTCCATTGGACGAGCGACCTGGTCGCGGCCGCGATTCTCGGAATCACGGTTGGCAAAACCGTTCACCATCTCTATGGCCGCGACGCCGAAGGCTGGAAGGTGATTTTCGCGGGAGACCGGATTGTTCTGGCGCGCGCGTTCTAACCTCCAGCGTTCCTCCGCGGCGATCGCGATGTCGCTGATGCTCAGCGCGACGGCGCTGGCGGACGGTTCTGCCGCCGTCGCCGTGTCCACCCCGGCGGCAAACCTCCAGATCTGGAACGGCTACGGCTACACGCGGCCCGGGCTGTTCGACTGGCTGAAGAAAACCCCGGCGGACATCCGGGACTATGGACGAGAAACGTTTCGCCGGAAGAACACCAAAGCGATTCTGATCGTCATCGCCTCGACGGCTCTTCTGCTCGTCGCGGACCAATACCTGGTGGACAAAGCGCGTAACCTGGGCGACCACCTCGGCATCACGCACACGCAGTACCAGAAGACCGTCGTCGAACTTCCGATACCGGGGGCGAAGAAAAAGCCCGGCCTTGAGGGCCCGTTCGATTCGGGAAGCGCCCTTTACTTCATTGGCGATGGATGGGTGGACCTCGGCATCGCCGGCAGTTTTCTCGGCTACGGCCTCGCCAGGTCTGACAACCGCGCGCTGCGCACATCGAGCGAGTTGGCCGAGAGCATCATTGCCGGCGGCACGGTCGTGCAGGTTCTCAAGCACGTGACGGGACGCGAAAGCCCTTTCACCACCAACACCCCCGGCGGCACATGGCGATTTTTTCCTAACCAGTTCAAATACGCGAAGAACGTCCCGAAATACGACGCTTTTCCGTCGGGACACCTGTGCGCCGCCATGTCGGCGGTCACGGTTATCGCTGACAACTATCCGGAGCACACGTATGTCCGGCCGGTCGGCTACACGCTCATGGGCATGCTCGCCTTTCAGATGCTCAACAACGGCGTGCACTGGGCGAGCGACTATCCGCTCGCGCTCGCGATGGGGTATGGGTTCGGAAAGATCGCGGTGCGGAAAGGCCGCTCCGGGACGGGCGCGGATGTTCACCTGTATCCGATGGCGATGCGCGGGGGCGCGGGCATCACGGCGATCTGCCACTTCGGACGTAAGGGTAAGGAAGGAAGGGAATCATGAGAGGAAAGATTATCTTGCTCTGGCTCGCGCTGGCCATTCCGCCGGCCGGTCTGAGCGCCGCCGCGGACGTGCCGCACGCGTCCAGCGCCACAGCCACCACCACCGTCGGTGAAGCCATCAGAGAGCTGTTTCCGCCGATTCCCACGAGGAAAATGGTGATCGGAACGGCGCTGGCCATCGCCATTGCCGCGCCCGTCGACAGGGCCATTCGCCACCGCTACTACCCCCACTTTGACCGTCAGGGTGCGGTGGATCTGCGGCATTTCGGGGACGCGGCTCAGGCGGCGGGTCCAGTGATCGGAACCGGATTTCTGATCCAAGGTCTGGCCGCCCACAGCCAGAAGTCGAAGGACACCGCCGTTCTGTCCTATGAATCCTTTCTCGTGGCGGGCGCCGCCTCCGGAATCTTGAAGGGGGTGATCGGGCGCCGGCGGCCGTCGAAAACCGAGGACCCCTTCACGTTTCACCCCGCGGGACACGACTCGTCGTTTCCATCGGGACACACCACCGTGGCCTTCGCGGCGGCCACCGTTTTCTCCGAGCAGTATCCGCACTGGTACGTGATCGTGCCCGCGTACGCGGCCGCCGGTACCGTTGGCTTTTCGCGCCTGTACGCAAACCAGCACTGGCTCAGCGACGTCGTCGCCGGCGCGCTGCTGGGAACCGTGACGAGCCATCTCCTTCGCAACCATCTACGTCACCGGCGCCATAAAACGGCGTGGCGAGTGGAGCCGGACGTGACCGGCGTGCGGTTCGTGCGGAGTTTCGGCGGGAACTAAGCCTGGCGGGCGATGAGCCGCGCGACGATGGCGCGTTCAAAGAGAGTTGAGAAGTCGTAAATGGGCATCAACAGTTCGAGCGCCGGAATCGATGAACCTGCGGGCGTGATGAGGAGGCGGAGCAAGGCGGCCGTGGCGTCGCCGCCCGAACGCCCCACGCCGGCCAGATCGGCGGCCGGCAGCCCGAGGCGCACCCGCGCGGTGCCGAACGTCAGTTCGGCATCCGTCTCCAGTTTCGTCATTCCGCTTCTCGTCGAGAGCGCCGACAACGCCTCCATCCGGACCACGCGCACGCCGGAACGGGCGAAGACCTTCGTGGCCTCTCCGGTCTCCCCATCGCTGCTGGTCATCACGACGACGTTGTTCAGGCCCTCGGAATTCCACACCTGGCTCTTGAGGGCCTCCGCGTCGCGGCGCACGGCGGGGCCATACAGAAGATAGACGACCTGGGACGACTGCATCTTCACGATGCGTTCGTAGGTGCGCAGGTCCGTGAGATCGGCCGCGCCCGACAGCCCGAGCTCGCGCAACATCGCGCCGGCGGCGCGCTGGACCCACGCCTCTTCCAGGACGCGCGGAATGCCGAAGGGGTGGGTATCGTACGTGTGCAGGGCGGGATCGGCAAAGAGATGCGCCACTTCATGCGCGAGGAGCCCCACGGCCTCGGTCAGCGCTGCGGGACCTGAAAGATTCGGGTCGGTCGCGACGCGAATAACGCGCGTCTGGGGGTCGAAGCCCGCCCAACGGCCCGTGATGGCGGAACCCAGACGGGCGCGGGAAACAACCTGCACCGTTACCCCGTCCAGCGCGGCGCGCAGGTCCTCATCCTCGAGCGAAAGCCGGCTCGAGCGGATCAGCGCGCGGGCCATCGGCTCGAGGAGAAGGGCGATGGCGGCCGACTGGACCAGATCCCGCTGCTCAGCATCGACAATGCGCGATCCCTGGCCAAGGATGACCGGCATCACGTCGGACGCGGAGACGTAGCCGCCGGCCATCGGCATCGCGCGGCGAAGGTTCTCCGCGAAACGGTCCGTGCCCAGTCCCGTGAGGGCGATGAGCTTCTCCACAACATCGGCCGCGGCGCGTTCACCATTCAGGGCGATGATCTGGCGCAGACGCCCGGCCCGCAGCGCCGCCTCCCGCGGATCCACGAGACGGAGTGAAATCCGGCCCATCTGGCTGATGATCCATTCGCGTTCCGCGGGCATCGCCGACACCGCGCCGAACTGGTGAGGCATCAAATTCTCCACGTTGCGATGAAGGACCATCAGGTTTCCGCTGGCTCCGGCGGCCATCAGACGCGGATTGGCGCGGATTTGCGACGACAGCTCGAAAATCAGGTGCGAGAGATCGACGCGCGACACGTGTGCATCCGAAACAAGTTCGCCCGCCCGTCCAGCATTGACCTGCCCGCGTGCGACGGCGTAGGCCAGGTCCCAGACCGACCGGATGGCGCCCGCGCCCATGCGACGCGAGACCATCGACTCCACTGCGCCGAGAACGGCCTCTGCGCTCGCACGGTCTTTCGGGCTCGTGAGATCGAAGGCGGTTCCCTCGGGCGCAAGGTCCATGCCGTGGCGCTCGAGGAACGCGCGCGCGGCCGCCGGCAGGAGGAGCGCCAGCAGCCGGGGCTCGGGCTCGGCGCCGTCAACGAAATGGATGAGTGGCTCAACCGCGCCGGCTGGCAGGTCCATCGTTCGCGGACCCTGGCGCGTCATGACGTCCTTCGTCGCGCGGTCCGAAACAAACGGAACGAGCATGGCCGTTCCATCCAACGCGCGCATCGCGACCATCATCAGTCCGTCGGCGCCGCGCAGCCCGTTCTGCCGCTCGAATGAGCGGACGAGCTCGATGGTGCGCTTGTCGGTGAAGCTCGGCGCCATCATCCCCCCATGCGAATGCATCAGCACCACGATGCCGAGCTCGGCATTCAGGCGGCGATACGCATTGCCGGCGATCATCACGTTGCCAGGGGCCGCGACCGACTCCGCATGGTAGGCGACGAGCTGGAAAATGAATTCAGAAAAGCCGTTGTCATTCTTCGAGAGTCCGAGGACCTCGGCCAGCGTGAGGCGCTCGAGCCCGCGATC
The DNA here is from genome assembly GCA_038238485.1 of Elusimicrobiota bacterium. GTDB lineage: Bacteria > Elusimicrobiota > Elusimicrobia > F11 > F11 > JBBRXR01. Next base: position 4,967 of record JBBRXR010000082.1, read on the forward strand.
GCCCGCGGCCACGCGAAGCGATTCGATCTCTGGCGTAAAGCGGTTCTCAGCGCCGGCGGCGGAGAGAAGTTCTCCGGCCTTGAGGCGCGACATCCACCCGGCGAAACCGTTTTCGGGCGAAAGCAGGCGGCGGACGTTCGCGATCGCCGCGGCATCGCGGCCCGTGTTCGGATCCTGGGCGGGCACCGACGCCAGTTCACGCGCCAGCTCACGGAGGCCGCTCGTCCCCCCTTCCGGCGCTCCGTCGAAGCGCACGGAGCGCACCGCCCGGCCCGCGTTGAGGACGAGTTGTCCGTCGGACAACCGCGTGGCGCCGAGCGCCTGCAGGCCTTCGGCGGCGCCGTCGTTCGCGAGGCGATCAGCGGCGCGGAAAATGTCATCGGGTTTCGAAAACCGAACCCGGGTCTCGGTCCCGTCGGCGTGGGCCAACCGCATCGACGGCTCGATCGCGGCTTCCGCCGGCGCCGAGACCGCGCTTGGTGTCGACGGAGGCGCTCCCGTCGTCGACGCCTTGGCGCTCGCATTCGCGCCCATCAGCAGGCCGATCGTGAGCGCCCAAGGGGCGACAAACCGGGCGAGGGAGCGGGGAAGAAGGGAACCGATCAGCCGCGAGAGCCTCGAGCGTCCATCGGCCGCAGGCGCGAGAGGACCCGCCGCCGGCACGACGCGGTGAAGCGATGACAGATCGCCCATGGACTTGAGATAAAAGGCTTCGACCGTCTGGCCACGGCCCGCCACCGGGGGTTGAGACAAGAAGGTCCAGTGGTCCGGCGTCACGGCGGAGAGGCGGCGCGCGCTGGTCACATCCGCGTTGTGCGTAACGATCATCGAAATCTCATGGTTTTCATCGCGCACCACCCACAGGTTCGCGACCGCCTCGTCGGTGACGTCGTCGGCGAGAGCAAGATCAGGCGTGAAGACGGCCCGCGCTTCGGCCATCAGTCCCGCGGCGCCGTCTTCGCCGTAGAAGTGGGCGGCAACAGAATCCAGGAGCCACGCGGCACGCGCGACGGTGGGCGAATGAACCGGCGCCGGCGGCGGAAGCGAAGATCCGTGTTCCGCGTCGACCGGGGTAGACACCGGCGGAGCGACGGGCTCGCCTGCGGGTTCAATGAGATCAGAACCATCGGCGGGGAGGATGGGCGCGGGACCGGTATCCTCGTCGGGGGACACCGGTGAATCGGGAGCGTCTGCGGCAGACGCGTCCGCGGGCGGAACGTGGTCCGCCTTCGCCAGCTCCAGCGCCTCAATCACCTGAATCAGAACGCCGTCGACCGGGCGCGCGGCCACGGCGAGCGGAAGCGCGCCGGCCACGTCCGCGAGACCTGCGTCGCGGAGAACATCGCCGACCGTGCGGGCGTCGACGTCGGTAGAATTGACGAGCGCGCGATAGGCGTCGCGCAGCGAACCGGCGGCGGGCGACCCCTTCACCGCGGCGGTGAGATCGGCGATGGTCACCGACGCGCGCACCGCCGCCAGCTCCTGGCGAACCTCCGAAGCCTGGTCGGAAAACGCCCACGGGACCTGCTGATAGTCGGGGTTGCCGTCGGCGCCACGAGCGGCCTGGGCGATCCGCGCGCGC
>JBBRXR010000083.1:0-6536 GCA_038238485.1 Elusimicrobiota bacterium
AACGCGCTCGAGATCCTTCAGAAGCTCAATCTCGACCTTCCTTTCATCATTCTTTCGGGCAGCATCGGCGAGGCAGCCGCCGTGGCCGCGATGAAAGCCGGCGCCCACGATTTCGTGATGAAGAGCAACCTAACGCGTTTGCTGGCGGTGGTGGAGCGCGAACTGCGCGATGCGACATCACGCTCGGACCACCGGGAAGCCCACGCGCGCGTGGCGCAGAGCGAGCAGCGAATGGCCGAAGCGCAGCGCATCGCTCGAGTGGGCAGCTGGGAGCTGGACGTCGAGACGCGCGTGGTGGTCTGGTCCGAGGAGCACTACCGCCTTTTCGGGTTGGACCGCGAAACGTTCATCCCGAGCTACGATGGTTTTATGGCGTGCGTCATTCCCTCCGATCGAGAACGAGTCGCGGCCGCCATCAAGTCGGCCGTCGATTCCGACGACAAGCTTGAAGTCAAATACGACATCCAGCTTCCCGATGGAACGCTGCGGAGTATCCTCGGGAGGGCGAACATCGTCAAAGGGCCGGACGGCAAGCCGCGGAAAATTTCGGGCACCATCCAGGACATCACGGACATGGAAGCTGCCCAGATCGAACGGAAGAGACTCGAGGAGCAACTCCGTCAGGCGCAGAAGATGGAGGCCATCGGCCAGCTGGCGGGCGGCATCGCTCACGACTTCAACAATTTTCTCTCCGTGATCATGGGCTACAGTGAACTCGTCACGTCCGCCATCGCCGATGATCCGGCGCACGCCGCGATCGTCGCCGACGTGCGCGAAATCAAAACGGCTTCCGAGCGCGCCGCCACGCTGACGCGGCAGCTGCTGGCGTTCAGCCGGCGACAGGTGCTTCAGCCAGTCATCCTCGACCTCAACGACTCCGTCGACGGAATGGACAAGATGGTCCGGCGCTTGATCGGAGAGCACATTCAGTTTGACGTGATTCACGAAAAGGACCTCGGTCCGATCAAGGCCGATCCGGGCCAGGTCGAACAGGTGATCCTCAACCTCATCCTGAATTCCCGCGACGCGATGCCTCGCGGCGGGCGCGTGAGCGTCGAGACGAAAAATATCGAGATCACCACAATGAACGATGACCTGCCTCCTCCCGGCAGTTTCGTCCTTCTCACCGTGACTGATACGGGAAGCGGCATGAGTCCCGAGGTGATGGGCCGCGTGTTCGAGCCTTTCTTCACCACCAAGGAAAAAGGAAAAGGCACCGGACTGGGACTGTCGATGGTTTATGGCGTGGTCAAACAGAGCGGAGGGTATATCTACGTTCAAAGCGCGGTCGGCGCTGGCACCACTTTTTCCGTTTACTTTCCCCGTGTCGATGAGCTCCCGATCATCGGAAATGAGCCGGCACCGGCGAGTGCGTCAACGAATTCCGGTTCCGAAACCATTCTTCTGGCGGAGGACGATGAAGCCATCCGGACGATGGTGTCGCGCTTCCTTCGGAAGCACCAGTACAAGGTCCTCGTGGCCGCCAACGGCGACGATGCGCTGGGCATCGCCCAGCGCCATGGCCCCGATATCGATCTCATAATCACCGACATCGTCATGCCCGGCATTTCCGGCATTCAGCTTGCCGAACAACTCCAGGCCCAGCGAAAAAATCTCCGGGTCCTGTTCATATCAGGCTATACCGATAACGCGGTCTTCCAGTACGAAGTCCCGGCGCTGAGTTCAAAGTACCTCACCAAGCCGTTCGCCCCGACGGACCTTCTCAAGAAAGTGAAAGAAATCCTCGCCCGACCGCTGAATTGACATCAGTCTTCCAGATGCCGCTCTTCGACCCGCGATAGCAAGGGAAGCGCGATCAGACCCGCACCCAACACCAACATGGCAAGACTGAGTGATTTTTCGGCCAGACGGCCGGAGATGGGATTGATCACCACGATGGCCAGCGTGCGTAGCATGGAGGAGATCGACAGCACCGTGGCGCGCTTGTCCGAGGGAATGTGCTTGTTGAGATAGGCCGAAAAAATCGCGAGGCGGGGGAGACCGAATGACGCCGCCAACACGATCGCGATAATCACCACGGGCAGGCTCTGCGTCAGCCCGAGAACCAGGAAAGAAGCGCCACACACCAACGTCCCCGCCAGCAGCAACCTCAGTTTGGACCCCAGTTTCGCCTCGATCCACCCCAGGTTCCTGATGAACGCGATTTCTCCCGCGCACATCGCCATGTGCACGGTCCCGAACAGAGGAATCGCCAATCCCGCCCGGCCCAGCAGGGCCTGATACGTCCAGATCAGCGACCACGCCATGGCGTTGGTCACCGCCATGTCAGCGGTTAGAATCAGAAGCACGCGGTTTTTGAAAAAGAATCGAAATCCATCGCGGAGGATGTCCCTGTAACGCGGTTTCTTTGCCCGCTCGATCGAAACGGTCCGCGGCGGCTCTTGAAGCGTCAACCCCACGAAAAGCGCCAGCAAGGACGGGATCGCGTAGGCGCGCATGGTGTTGCGCAAACCAAAGACCGCGGCGATGCCGCCGCCAATGAGCGCGCTGGCCATGATGCCGCCCAGCTTGAAGGCTTCCATGCGGGCGAACACGTGGCGAGCCTCCGATGTTCGGCCTTCAGCGTCCAGGCTGTCATAGGCCAGCGCCTCGTCGGCTCCCGAGTGAAGCGTGTACGCCACGGCGAAGAGGACCTCGGCCAGCATAAACGTCGGCAGACCTGGCCGGCTTGAATAGACGAGGCACGCCATGAAACCCACCGCGCTTCCGGCCACCAACGACGCTTTCCTGCCGAAGACATCAGCGATCGTTCCGGTGGGGACCTCGAGGACGAAATTCCAGAAGAAGAACCAGGCATTCAGATAAAACACCTGCGCGAGCGTGATGCCGCCCCACGTTGTGTAGAACGGAACGATCACGGCGGTGAAAAAGTGCATCCAGAACAGCGCGCGAATGAGATAGAGGCGGGAGATGTTGCGAATCACCGAGGGAGTATATATTCTCGTCGCTCACCCCCCAGCCTCAAACCCACTCCGGAGGTACCGTGTCGAAGTTGCTCTCTGAGTTCAAGAAATTCGCCGTCAAAGGCAATGCGATCGACCTCGCCGTGGGCGTGGTGATTGGAACCGCGTTCGGAAAGATCGTCACGTCGCTTGTCAGCGACGTGGTGATGCCACCGTTGGGCATCGCGGTGGGCCGGGTTGATTTCGCGAGCCTCGCCGTGAACCTGGGTACCGGAGCGGATGGCAAACCGGTTCTGGTCCGTTACGGACTCTTCATCAATACTTTGATCGATTTTCTTATCGTGGCCTTCGTCATCTTCATGCTCGTCACTTTGATCAACAAACTGAAAAGTCCGCCCGCGAATCCGGAACCGGCGACACCGACGGAGCGCCCGTGTCCGCAGTGCTTATCCGTGATCCCGATCAAGGCGCAGAAATGCGCCCATTGCTGCTCGTCCGTCACTCCCGCCTGACTTAAAAAAAGGAAATTGAAGAAAATGAAAAGCCTGAAGCGACTCCTTCTCGCGATCACCATCGCGTCCATTCTCGTCCCGGCCGCCGTCCGCGCCGACGATCCGGCCGCACCGCCGGCGGCCACAACGCCCACGAAGCCCTGGACGAACGAGACCGAGTTCTCGTACATCAGCGCGAACGGAAATACCAAGTCCACGACCACCTCCGGGAAGGAGAAATTCACCTACACGCTGAAAAAGACGAGCCTCGAACTCTTTGGCGGCGGCCTCGGAACCAAAAGCGCCGGCGTTGTGACGGCGGAACAGTACAACGCGGGCGAGAAAGTTTCTTACAAGCTTTCGGAGCGCAACTACACCTTCGAACAATTCAAGTGGGAGAAAGACCGCTTCGCCGGCATCCATGACCGCTTTGACAGCACTGCGGGCGTCGGGCGCGAACTGATCGTCACCGACACCGACAAACTCATCGCCGAACTCGGCGGCGGCTATACGGCGGAAGACCGTCTGGCCGGTCCCAACAAAGACTTCAGCACGGGCCGCTTTTACACGAAGTACACGCGGACAGTGACTGCGACGGTCAATTTCTCGCAGGACGGCGAGTACATCCAGAACCTCGATAACCCGGACGACGGACGCGCGAAAACGGAGACCGCCGTCACCGCGGCGCTCTCGAAGCACTTTTCCGTCAAGGGGTCGTATGTCTGGAAGTGGGTCGGCGTGCCGCCGCTCGGGTTCGGGCGCAGCGACACGCTCACGACGATTTCGCTACTCGCGGTTTATTAAGGAGATCTCATGGAAGCGTTTAAAAGATTTCTCGGAAAACTCGCCGCCTGGTCGCTGGCGATCGTCACGATCGTCACGGCGGGCTGGCTGTGGGTCAGTCTGAAATACGTTTACTCGAGCGGAGAGCGGGCGGGATACGTCCAGAAATTTTCGCGCAAGGGCTGGATCATCAAGACCTGGGAGGGCGACCTTGCCATGGTGAACCTGCCGGGCGCGATGTCGGAGCGCTTTGCCTTCACCGTTCGCAATGAAGAGATCGCCAAACAGATCAGCGAATCCATGGGCCAGCGGGTCGTGATTAAATACGACCAACACCGGTTTCTTCCCGGCACGACGTTTGGCGAGACGGAATATTTCGTGGTGAGCGTTCGGCGTGAGCCCAACGAAAACGATCCGGCCCCGGCCCGTGCGGCGGAAGGCGTCGCCGCTCCGAAAGGCTCGATTTAACTAACGGCGGGTGGGGGGCGGCGAAGGCGGCAGCGTTTCGCCGCGCATCGCGGCGAGCTGGGTAAGAAGGTCCTGACGGGACCCCTGCGGAAGAATCGTGATGTCCGCTTCTCCGTCGAGAATCTGCTGCGCCTCCAGCAGTTCGAAAAGCGTCTCGGCGACTTCCTTGTCCTGAGCGATCACCTGAAGCTGAGCGCCGACGATCTCCGATCGCATGGCGGCGGCCCGCGCGAACTCTCCGGCGGCCTCTTTTTCAGCCGTGCTGGAAATAATGTTCACGCGATTGGACCCGTCCTGGCGGATCGCCGATGTCACCTGGCGCAGGCGGTTCACGACCTTCTCTTCGATCTGCTTCACCATTCCCACGTCCCGGAAATGCACTTTCCGGATGTACACCGATCCCACCTTGTAACCCCATTCCTTTGAACGCGGCGAGACCTCATCGCGAACGGTCTGGCTCATCGTGTGGCGATTCACCATCATGTCAGCGAGCTTCATGTTGCTGAGCAGGCGCACGGTGGCGTTGGCGACGTTGGCGCGAAGCGAGCCGCGCGGATCTGCGTTTTTGAAAACGTGGGAGACGGGATCTCCAATGACCATCTCGTACCAGACGCCAATGCCCATCGGAGCGCCTTCCTCGGAATTGACGGGGTTGGATCGGCTGTATTCCTGGTCGAGTCGAAGGTCGCGCACGTGCGCCTGACCGAGAAGATGAACGATGAGAGCGCCGGGGCCGAGCTCGAACCACAGAAGGTGGAGGCCGGGCTGATCCACCACGCCCAGCACCTTGCCGAAGAGAACGTACACCCGCGCCTCGCGCTCACCCAGGACGACATAGGCGCCGAAGAGCTTGATAAGGCCGAGAACGAACGGCTCCGCGAACAGAAGAAGGAAGATCGTGCCGATGATGACGGGAATGGCGCCGAACATTACGACTGCTCCTCAAGCACGACGCGCTTGGCCTGGCTGAACAGCTTCAGGCGTACGTTGCGGAGATAAAGGCGCAGGGAATCGGGGCCATTTTGCTTGAGCAAAAGAAGCTGGTCGGACATCTGGCGCAGAAGCTGAACTTCCGCCTGCGCCTTGAGCGTCTCGATTTCGACGGCCTTGCGCGACTGGACGATCTTCTGGTCGGCCGACGCCTCGGCGAGGCTGATCTCGGAGGAAACCTGGTTATGCGCCGTGTTGATCGCGGCCAGCGCCGATTCCACTTCCGGCGGAGGGTCGATCTCGGTGATCAGCGTCGTGTCGAGCGCGATGCCGTAACGGGCGACGGACGAGCGGCACTCTTCGTCCATGTGGCGGTTCAAGTCGCTCAGGTTCTTGCGGAGGTCGTTGATGGAAATGCCAGCGACGTGGCTGGAAACCGGGCTTTGGTCGTCAATGGCACGAACCGGCGCCTCGAAGTTCGCGATTCGCTCGCGCAAGATTGACACGAAGTATCCCATGACGTGGGCGATGGGGTTCTTCACGCCGAAAAGGAACGCGTAAAGATTGCGCTCGGACACCGCGTAGCGGATCTGTCCGCGCAGGCCGGTGTTCAACTGGTCCTTGGTGACGGCATCGAGGACCGTGCCGCGTTGATTGACCGACGGGTTTTCCGGGTCGAAAGCGATGCTGGCTGTCTGGGTCGCGATTGTCACCTTGTAGACTTTCTGCCACGGAAACTTGAAGTGAAGTCCGGCGGGCGTAATTTGAACTCTCGGGTAAACGTAGCGTTCACGTTCTTCAGGACGAAGGTCGGCGGCGATGGGATCGGTGAGGGTGGTGGCGTCGCCGATGCGCGGGGCGCGACCGAACGTCGTGACGATGGCGCGCTCGTTCTGCTCAACGATGTAAAACCCGCTGATGAGACAGCGGAGAATGAACC
>JBBRXR010000084.1:0-6517 GCA_038238485.1 Elusimicrobiota bacterium
TCAATACTGCACGGCTTCTGACGGTGTGCGGCTGGCATATTCGATCATCGGCAAAGGCAAGCCCTTGGTGCGGACACCGCACTGGTTCGCGCACCTCGAACATGACCTCAAGAGCCCGGTCATGCGCCACATGAAGGGGCTCCGGGTCGGTGCCTGCGTCATCACGAGGTTTTTACCAAGGAGCTCCTGGTAGGATTCGGTCTCTCCACCGGGAACAGGGCGTCCGACCAGGCTGAGACCTCCGGCGGCGCCGCCCGCGAGAGCGTAATCATGGCAGCGCACGCACTTCTCGTTGAGCATCGGCTGAAGGTCCTTCTTGAAATGGAACTGGCGCACCTTCGAGAGATCGACCTTCATCGGTTCGATCTGGCGCGCTTCGAGCGTCTGCACCTTGGCGGCCTGGCTGTGGTTGGCATGGCAGCCGACGCAGCGCATGGTTTCACCGCGCATCACCTGCACCCAGGGCTTGTGGGCGACCTTGACGCGACCGGTCTTGTCGAGAAGTTCAAACTGGATCGGCACTTCGGCCGGCACTTCGGCGGCCCACGAGCCATCAGAGCGCGTCGGCACGTCGCCGATGAGCTGGGTGGCGATGCCGGCGTCGGTGCGTCGGCCGGTGTCGACGGTACCCTGCGAGAACTGAAGCGCGCGGATGAAGCGCACGGCGCTGATGTCGTCGGCGGTGAAGCCCAGCGGCTGACCGTCGGCCTGGCGCTCGGTGATGTTGCCGCTGGTGAACACGCCCGTGTTCTTGGTGCGGTCGATCGGCTTGCCGATGCGCGGCGGCGTCTGTTTGACAAGCACCGGCGTCACTTCGTCGAGGTTGAAGCCGGCTTCCCACGGAAGGAGATCGTTCCAGCTGGTGGCGGTGCGCGTGCCGGTGAGAACGAACGTCTGCACCTTGAAGTCCCCGTAAATTCGCGTCGTCGAGGTCGTCATGTTGATTTCGTTGAACGTCTGCGTCGACGCGGTGAGCGTGGCGACCGACACGGCGTAAACGCCGCCCAGCATCGAGCGCGGCGTGCGGAAGGTGACGGAGGTGATCACGGCCGTCTCGCGCATTTCTCCGCGCATGCTGTCGTTGTCGCCCTGCATGATGATGTTCACGCCGGCATGGGGCGTCTCGAGCTTCGGATAAAGCGGGCCAACGATGGACCCGCCCGCGTCGTCGCGCATGGAGCCGCGCGCGATGACCCAGCCTTTTTCCACGACGCCATGCGGCGACATCGCGCTGAAGTTGAAATCTTCCGCCGGTTCATGAAGGGAATTGCCGGGGCCGGTGTTGTGCTCGCCGAACGCGCCGAACAGGTTCGTTCCGCCGACGCGCCAATCGGAAGCGCAGATGGCGAAGAGCGGCATGAAGTTGTGGCCCTGGTGTTCGTTGTGCTCCCAGCGCGTGAACAGCGTCACGCCGCTGGAGTGCAGGAACGGATGCACGTCGTGGCTCGGATTGAATTCGATCTGGCGGAGGTTGCTGCCGTTGGCGTCGCACACGTGAAGCGAGAGTGTGGTCGAGGCCTCGTACTCGTCGCGGAAGCCGGCCCGGTTTGAAACGAAACCGATGCCGCCTTCGCCCGCGCGCGCCGGTTCGGCGGCCTGCGGGTCCGTCGGGTACTGTGGATCCCACGGAAGGTAATAAGGCTGGATGTCGTCGCCCGAGCCGGTCGTGATCTGGCGGAGGCCGCTGCCGTCGATATTAATTTCCCAGACCTTCCAGTTTTGTCCGGGCTGCTTGCGCGCGAACACCACCTTCGTTCCATCGAGGGAGACGCTCGGGTTCATGGCGTCGTCGGTGCCGGGCAGGTTCGTGAGGTTCACATTCGTGATCAGGGTGTTCGAGGCGTCGAACACCATGCGGTAGATGTTTCCGCCGGGCTTCGAGCCGATCAGGTCACGGAAACCGCCGCGGCGATAGGTACGACGCGAGTAAACCGCTTCATGCTGCCCGCCGGGAATGACGCCGCGATACGTGGGCGCCACGGGAGCGGGCGGGTCCATGTCGATGGCCGGCGCGCCGGCCGAGACCCAGGCCATGAGGGCGACCATCGTCGGATGGCTCGCGTCGAGTTTGATGCCGCCGTGGGGCGTGATCGAGCCGGCGAGCGGCTTCTGGATGAGGAGAGCGGTCTTGGTGTCGGTGCCGACCATGACGGTCGGGTCGATGCCGCGCGTCTGCGCGACGATGCCGCCGGCGTGGACGTCGGCGCCGTTGTCCAGATGGAAATCGCCCGCGACGGTGAAATGGGCGTTGTTGTGGCACGCGCCGCACGTGGCCTGCACGCGTTCGTAAAGCGTGGGCGGATAGGCCGCCTGAAGATCGAAGGCGGACGAGGACTTTTGGGACGTGCGCGAAATCTGGATCGCCGTTCCCCCCAGGGCCAACGCCGTCACAAGTCCGATCTGTGCGAGTCTGATCGTTCTCATCGCGATCTCCTTTACGGGGTGTACACGCACGTGCCGGCTTTCGCCGCGGTGCCGTCATCGAATTCAGCTTTCACGTTGTAAAAATAAATCCCGGTCGGGAGCGGCTCGTCGCCGCCGTCACGACCGTTCCACTGCACGCGGTTCGCGCCGACGAGCGTGGTGCCGTCGAACGTGCGGACCGTGTGGCCGTCCTGCGAATAAATCGAGACGCGCACGCTCTTGGCGGCCGTCGTGAGGATATAGACGAGCTCGGTGTTGAAGCGGAAAGGGTTCGGGTACGGCTCGGTGCGTGTGATGCGCGCGCCGATGCTCGACTTCGTGGCGTCCACGATCCAGTTACGGATCTTGATGTAGTTCGGATCGGATGTGGTGTTCTGAAACTGGTCGCCGGCGTCGTTGCCGAAAAATCCGTGCGCCAGTCCGCCCGCCGCGATCGCCAGCGGCTTGAGAAGAAGCAGGCTCGTGTCCGGCTGGTCGAGTTTGATTTCACGCGCGACGGAAATAAAGGTGTCGCGCGGGCTCCCCTGGTAAAGCGGAAACGCCGTGAACGCCGCGTCCGACGTGCTCCCATGACAGGAAAAGCACGTCGTGCCCGGCGACGGGCTGTTATAGGTCTGCGTTAAGAGCAGCGGTTGTATGTCGCGCATAAATCTCTCGTAGTCCAGAATTCCCTGAGCCGCCTCGGCTTTGGCGGCCAATCCAATCGTCAAGATCATGAGTGCGAAACCGCGTTGAACCAGTGACTTCATTTGCGGTCAAGTATGGTCGAAACGCGACGGCACGGCAAAAACTTAATGGTACTTGCCGGGATCGGCATAGGCGCCGCCCAGCTTCCAGCCGACCGTGCCGCGCGTGGTGTCGCCCAGCTCGTTCGAGAGGAAGGAGAAGTCGAACACGACGCGCCCAAGGGAAAGTCCCATGCCAAGCGTGTAGTCCTGCGTCGAGTCGTGCTGGCGGCCGAAGATCTTTCCGGCGCGCAGCGCGATGTTCTCGCCGAAGGCGTATTCCACGCCGGCGTTGTACGACTCCACGTCGAACGACGTCAGCATGTTGAAGTCGAAGACGAGCAACATCTTGCCGCCCAGCAGGTGAAGGCCCGGGGAATAGGCGAAACCCGTTTTCAGATTGGGAATGTATGACTCGGTGGCCGTGGCCTTCACGCCCAGGTTGTCGATGGTGCCCTGATACGACGTGATGCTCGCGATGTTCTGAAGATTTGCGCCGAACCGGAGGCTGTCGCTGATCGCCCAGTGATAGCCGAGGTCGACGGCGGTTCCATATCCGTGTACCATGCCGAGGAAGTCGCGGTAGATGAGTTTCACCGTCGTTCCCACCGAATGCGGGCTGTCCGGAAACAGGGGCCTCGCGTAGGAGAACAAGAGCGCGTGATCCATGACGCTCTTCTGCGGATGGTCCGTGGCCGCGAATGTTCCCGTCTGGATGGCATCGATGTCCGCCGCGCTCAGCGACGGCGTTACCGAAATGTCGTTCACGTAGGAACCCGCGTAGGCGAAACCCCACATGCCGGTGCGGCCGCGGCGCGCGTAATGAAGCTGCGCTTCCGTGGCGAGACCGTCGAAGCGGTCGGCAAAGCTCGCGGTAATCTCATCGGAACCAAGCTGCGTCAATCCGGCGGGGTTCCAAAAGATGGCGGACGGATCGTCCGCCACGGCCGAATAGGCCTCGCCCATCGCGTTGGCGCGGGCGCCCTGTCCGACAGACAGGAAATCCCGATTCGCGACGGTTGCCGCCCCAATATAAGAATTGAGGGAGCACAGAAAGATCGTAAAAATAGCGCGTTTCTTGATCATGCGTTTAACCCCTGGCGTCCAAATGCAACGGATCGTCCCTGGTCCCCACGATACTTTGTTATCGACGTGCGCATCGGGCTTTTGACCGATCATGGTGGGGCCATTCCGACGGAAAATCAACGCATTGTGCTAAAAGTCATGTTTCCCTGTCCACGGATTGTCGTTAGGCTGTCATCGTGGCAAGATCATTTCATCTAAGAGTCTTGTAATGCACCCATTAATTGCTTTTCTCACATTCATCTTCAGCTCGAACGACGACTGGCTCATGAAAAAGGCCTTTGAGCTCGTCATCGATCCGGCGCACATCGAAACGACCGTGGAAAACTACGATCGGATCGGTCACGCCTACCCGTCCCATTTCAAAACCGCCCGCGGCACGGAGGTCGACGCCGATCTTTCTGCCGACGCCGTTTTCGCCGAAGCGCTCTGGAAGCAGGGCCGCACCGAACAGGCGCTCGCCATCTGGAACCGGCTCGAGAAGGACAAGCGCCTTCCCGCCGAGCTCCAGGATGAAACCAATCTCCGCATCGGTGAGGCGCTCCTCGCGCTCGGCAAGAGCGACAAGGCCGAACCGCGCTTCACTCAGCTCGCCGCGAAACCGCTCAACCCGCACCGCATCGACGCCGAAGTCGACCTCCTCATCTGCGACCTTGCCCGCGGTGACGGCGACGGCGCCTTGAAGCGTGCTGAGAGCATCCGCGCTTATGCTGAGCACGAACCCCTCGCGTTTCGCGCGGCGCTGCCGATGGGCCTGGCCGACTACGCGGCCGGTCGATTTGAAGACGCCGTCGTCCGCCTTTCGACCGTCGAGCACGAACCGCGCGCCCGCTACTTCCAGGCGATGGCCCTTCGCCGCCTCGGCAAACCCAGCGATGAGATCGCGCAGTGGCAGGCCCTGCGCGGCGCGAAAGATCCGGCCTGGGCGCAGATCGGCGAGATGCAACTCGCCGAAGCATACTTCTCTCTCGGCGACGACAAGCTGTCCCGTCAGGTCGCCGAACGCGCGCTCGCGCGCACGCCCGAGAGCGCGGTGGCGCCGCTTCTCTCTTTCCGTATCGCCTCCATCGATTTCCGTGCCGGCGATTATGACGGCGCGCTCGCCCGCCTCGACCCGCTCGCGAAAGACGCCGACGTCGCCAAGCGCTCAACGGTGCTGATGGCCGAAAGCCTCGCCAAAACGGGCCGCTCGAAGGAACTCTTCAACGCGCTCGCGAAGATGCCCGACACGAAGAAGACGGCGGAAGGCGCGTACCAGACAGCGTGGGCGGCGATGATCGAGAAGCGCTTCGACGAAGCGATCGCGACGAGCGATCGCGGCCTCACCAATTTCCGCGACGCGGACTTCACTCCGCGCCTTCTTCTTCTTCAAGGCCTCGCCTTCGAATACATCGGCAAGACGCCCGAAGCGCTCGCGACGTACCAGACAATCGCCGACCGTTTTCCGGACACGCACGCCGCCGCCTACGGCGCGCATTGGGCCACGATGGCCTATCTCCGACTCAACCGCCCGCTCGAGGCCGCCACGCACGGCGCCATCCTTTTCGCCCGCGTCCCCGACGCCATTCAGCGCCAGGTACCCGATGCCGCGTTCTGGATCGCCGAAGCGCACCTGCGCCTGAAGCGCTGGGACGACGCGGACAAAAACTATTCGCGCTTCCTCCAGATCGCTGACCCGGCAAACGAGCGCGTGGCCAACGCGATGTTCCAGCGCACCGTGACGCTGACGCAGATGCGGCGGCCGGCGGACGCGCTCGCGATGCTGGACGCTTTCCAGCGCCAGGCCCAGCAGGAGCAGAAGCCGGGCCTCGTTGCATTCGCCTTCCTTCAGCGCGGCAACATCCTTTTCAATGAACGCCAGTTCGCGCAGGCCGTCGCCGCCTACCGGGCCGTCGGCGACGACGCCAAGGCCCAGTTCCAGACGGCCCTCGCCCTTTACCGGATGGACTACGTCACCGACGCCGTCGAGACGTGGGCGAAGCTCGCCGACGCGAAGCCGAACGACCCGTACGGCGAGAAGGCCGCTTTCCGCGCGGGCCGCGCCACCTTCGAGCTCGGCCATTCCACCGAGGCCGTGGCGCTCTACGCGAAATACCTTGAGCGTTATCCCGCAGGACCGAACGCGAAGGCCGCGCGCCTGCAGTCGGCGCACGCGCTCTTCAACGCCGGCGACGCGAAGGGCGCGCTCCCGCTGTACGCCGAATATCTCTCCCGCTACCGCGAGACCGACGATCTCGCCGAAGTCTCCCCATATTACGCGTCGTGCCTGCTGCAAACCGGCAAGA
>JBBRXR010000085.1:0-6515 GCA_038238485.1 Elusimicrobiota bacterium
ATCATTTCGGCGTTCTATCTGGATCTCATCTACATCTCCATTCCGTTCCTGCGCGAATGCCTCGCGCTGTTCTTCCTGTTGCCCACGTTCATCTGCTTTGTGGAGTTCCTGAAGACCGGGCGGGCGAAATGGATCGTGGCCACGGCGGTGCTTTATGGCCTCGGACTTTTCAGCCGCCCCGAGATCACGATCATCGGCGCGATGCTGATTTTCTTTTTCTGGACGACCCTGCGGCGCCATTTCAGCGGACGCAAGGCGTTGCTGGTCGTTTCCCTCGCGCTGGCCTTCGGCCCGTGGGCAATGTGGGCGGCGCGAAACACAAAGGTGCAGGGGCATTTCGTTCCGTTTTCCACCGAGGGGGCCTGGGCGTTTTACATGGGCCAGATCGATCATCCCGATGTCGCCTACTCAACGTCGGACCAGAAGGCGATGGACATGATCGCGGCAAGCCCATCGGAATATCACTGGTACCGCCAGATGATCAACGAGGGGACGGCCGCGGTGATCCACCACCCGCTGCGCAACCTCTGGTGGGCGTGGCTCAAGGTCAGCCTCACGTTCCAGGAGTTCTCGGTGCACAAGCTGGGCCTCATGTTCCCCGTCCTCTGGATCGCGCTGCCCTGGGTGGGACTGCAGAACCGGCCTTATCGCAAGCGGGCCGCCGCGGCGGGCGCCGGTCTTGCCGTCGTCCAGATTCTCGTCAGCCAATGGGACCGCGAGGCGCCGATTTATTTATTTCACACTTCATTCAATGAGGTGGTGGTGCTCGCCGCGGTGGGATTTCCGTTAATGATGTTTCGGGGGGAGAAAGACAACTGGAAAGTGTTGGCCGCGCCATTCCTCACGCTGGTCATCTGCACGGGCCTGCTCGTTCATCACCTGCGCCAGCGCGTCGTGCTCTGCGACTGGATGCTCGTTATCTCCGCCGCGTTCTGCATTTCCCAGGCGATCGACGCCATCGGGCGGCAGGCGGAAAAGCGGGGGCTTAAGCTTTCGGACGAAAGCCGATCGTGCGAAAAAGATCCGGCGACGATTTAAGGAAAGATTCCCGCGAGGTCTCGTCCATCCAGATCTTGAAGACTTCCGGGTAAGGCTGAACACGGCCATCACCATAATGCTGCTGCTCCCACATCGGCAGCGCGTTCCAGTTGGCGGCAATGTAGCACAGGGCGCCGACGTTGTGGTGCTCGATGAACTTGAAGAGTCGTTTGAAGAAGATTTCTCGCTGCGCCTCGTTGTGCACGTACCATGAGCTCGTCTCGGCCAGCATCAGCGGCTTTTTCAGCCGGTCGGCCGTCGCGGACACGCGTTCGATGAACTTCGGAAATTGCCCGAAGTAAGACGCGCCCACCCAATCCACGTACTGGTCGCCCGGATACCATTCCATCATCCGCTCGGTGTTTCCCTGCGCGAACGAATGCCACACGAAAGCCACGTTGTTCACATGGTTCTGGCGCAGCCGATCGACGATGTGACGATAGGCCGCGATGTACTGCGCCGGGTCGTAACGATTGCCCGGGTTGTCGAATTCGTAGCCCACCCGCAACAGCACCGGCCGATTCGTCGAGCGGATCCACTCGCCCAGCTTATCGATGCGGTCGTCGTAATGTCCGCTCGCCGCGCCGTCGAGCTGGTCCACGAGATAGAGCCCGATCTGGAGGGCCGTGTTGGGATATTTCTCCACGAGGGTCTGCGCGTGCTGCACGCCGCCGCCGTCATCGTAGCGCTCGTCCAGCCCTTCCAGATTCTGCAATGACGTGTATCCCATCAGGCCCGCGGGCATGGTCGGAACGTCCTTGAGGTAATTGTCGATGGTCTCGATGTCCTGGCCGACGAACAGGAGCGTGCGGCCTTCGGGCGGCGCGAACTTGCCGGCCGCGAAAACGGAAGCGGCCAGCGTCATGGACAGAACGAAAAATGCGGATCGTTTCATTGGTTTCCCCTAGACCTTCTGTGCTTTCCAGCGGCCCTGTCGGAAGATGATCGTGCTGACGACGGCGAGCGTGGAAAATCCGAGCATGACCGCGAGGAAAACGCCCTGCGGCCCCATTCCCATGACGGATGAAAAAACCCATGCCGCGGGAATTTCGAACACCCAGAAAGCGAAGAAGTTGATCCACGTCGGCGTCCATGTGTCGCCCGCGCCGTTGAACGACTGCGTGAGCACCATGCCGAACGCGTAAAAAAGAAACCCGCAGGCCACCGTGCGCAGGCAGGCGGACGCGTACCCGTCAACGACCGGGCTCGCGGAAAACCAGTGGACGATCGTCGGGGCGAAGGCGAGGAAGAGCAGGCCCATCGTGCCCAGGAAAGCGACGTTGTAGAAGGCCGCGAGCCACACCGCCTTCTCCGCCCGGTCGGGCTTGCCCGCGCCGAGCGACTGGCCCACCATCGTCGCGGCGGCGTTGCTGAGACCGAAGGCGGGAAAGAGGGCGAACAGGACCACGCGGATGCCGATCGTGTATCCCGCCACCGCGTCGCTGCCGAACGTCGAGATGATACGCACGAGCCCCACCCAGCTCGCCGTCGAGATGAAGATCTGGAACATGCCCGCGCCCGAAATTTTCACCATCTTGAGCATCACGTCCGGATGCAACACGAGGTGGCGCCGCTTCACCTTCACGCGGCCCGGTCCGCGCACGAGGTGCGACAGGCTGAAAAGCGCGCCGATGCCGCGCGCCGTCGTGGTGGCCACGGCCGCGCCCGTCACGCCGAGTTTGGGGAAGAACCCCAGTCCGAACACGAGGCAGGGCGCGAGGACCAGGTTGATCCCGTTGGCAATCGCGAGCGAGCGCATCGCGATGGTGCCGTCGCCCGCGCCGCGGAAAACCGCGTTGCCAAGGAAGAGGAGAAGGATGGCCGCGTTCCCACCGAACATCACCCGCATGTAGCGCGTGCCGTACGCGACGATCTCGGGCGAGGCGCCCATGAGGCGCAGCAGGTGCGGGGCGAAGACCAGGCCGAAGGCGCCCATGAGAAGGGAGACGAGGACGCCGAGCGCGATCACCTGCACGGCCGTGTTGCACGCGCCTTCGTGGTCCTGCTCGCCCACGCGTCGCGCCATCATCGCCATCGCGCCGATGCTCAGGCCGAAGGCGACCGTGTAGACGATGGTGAGGAGGGATTCGGTCAGGCCGATCGTGGCGATGGCATTCGGACCGAGGCGGCCCACGAAGAAGATGTCGGTGACCGCGAAGACGCTTTCCATCAGCATCTCGAGGACCATCGGGATGCCGAGAAGGATCACGGCCGAGCTGATGGAGCCCTCGGTGTAATCGCGCGGCGTGCCCTTGATCGCTTCAACGAATGTCTGCCAGATTTTTTTCATGGACGGAGAACGGGCAGAATAGCCAATGCCCGACGGTGAACGCCAGACCGCTTAGAACAGGTAACCCAGGCCGACGTTGGTGCGGTCGTTGCCGGTGTTGTCCTGGTAGCTCTGGTGGTCGGCCTTGAACACGATTTGCGACATGGGCTTGAAGGAAAGGCCAACGGTCGTCACGCGGTCCGCGTTGACGGGATCGGACGACAGTCCGTCCGCCATTTTCTGCTGGGTGTTGAAGGCTTCGAAGCGCACAAAGGGCGCCAGCGACATGTCGCCGCGCGTCCAGATCGCGTAAGCCGCCTGCAGGAACCAGCCGTTGAACTGCTTGGGCACGAGCGACAGCGACGCCGCGTTGGCCATGTTGAAGTCCTGGATGACGCGGTTGAGCCGGCTTGTGTTGGCGATCGTGCCCTGGGCGTAGAGCGCTTCCAGGTCGAGGCCGGACTTCTGGAAACGCGTATGGGTTTCCCAGAGCGTCACGCGGGCCTGCGTCTCGCCGAAGTCTGGTCGTGTCGAATCTTCCTTGAAGGCGGCGTTGCCCTGGCCGGCGTTGCCGGTGAACACCGCGCCGCCCACGTTGAATCCGGGGACGGCGTTGTAACTAAGTGCCGTGTAATAGGAGAGGTCGCGCGCCCGGGCCAACTGAAGCTCCTGGTGCACAGAGGAGAGTGGGGCCGAGGGGTCATCGAACTTCGCGATGTCGAAACCCGTGGTCACGCCGGCGTTGCCCGTCACGCCGAACTTCGTTCCGGAGACCGCAACGCCGCCCTCGCGCCAGGTGGTCGGGATGATCCGCGTCTCCACTTCGTTGCGCTCGACGCCGTAGAACACGGGCGGCTCGTGGTGTTCGTTAATGAAACCGAACGGCAACAGGAAGAGGCCGGTTCTCAGGTTCGCCCCGGGCGCCATTTCGTAGGACAGGTAGGCCTGTTCGACGGCGGCTTCGCCGCGATCGTCCGAGCTGGTGATGGCGTGCTCCCACTCGAATTCGCTTGCGAAGCTCCACCGATCGGTGAAGCGGTGGCCCACGAAGAGCACGATGCGCTTGAGGTCCGCCTGGTTGCGCGCGCTGTCCTTACGATAGGCGTTGAAGGTGATCTCGCCGTAACCGCCGATGGTCGTGTCCGACGGACCGCCGGCCGTTGCGGGGCGTTCGTTCGCCTTCAGCTGCTCGATCTCCGCGGCCTGCGCGTTCACTTTCTGTTCGAGCCGCTCGAACCGGGCGTCACTGCTTTCGTCGGCCCCAACCGCCGGAGCGACGCCAATGGCGGCAACAAAAATGAGGGTAGAAAGCGCGAGACGTCCGACGGCATTCATCGTGAATATTCCTCCGTGCGAGATGGGAGAGCGGGGGATTTTCCCAGCGATTTTTTATCCCCTTAATGAAATCCTATTTCATTTAGAAGGAGGCCGTCAACGGAGGAAGGATGGAGAAATGGGGCGGCCCGTGTTGAGCCGGATAGAACCTGATTGCAGGAAACGACCCAAGTAACCTAACGTGGCTTCGATGCTGCAATTAGAAGCGGAAGATTTCGCCCGAAGAATCGCGCACCCCGCCATTTTCGACACGGTTCGAGAGCCGCTGTTGGTTTTGAATGATGAATTCCTGATCATCAGGGCCAGCAAGTCGTTTTACAGGGTCTTCGATGAATCCGCAGAGAACGTGCTTGGCCGGTCCCTGTTCTCGTTGGGGGACAATCTGTGGGACATTCCCTCCTTACACGACATCCTGGAGAAGGTGCTTCCCGAGCGGAGCTCCTTCGACGACTTTCAGGTGGACCAGATCTTTCCGTCCATCGGTCGGCGCGTCTTCCATCTCAATGCGAGGGAGGTCCTTCCCGAGAAAGCGTCGCCCCGGTTCATTCTCCTGGCTTTCCAGGACATCACCCAGAAGGTGCGGGCCGATCGTCGCCTCAAGGAGAAGTCGGTCGAGCTCGAACGGTCCAATTCAGATCTCGAGCAGTTCGCGACCATCGCGGCCCATGACCTCCAGTCGCCCCTGAACAAGATCTCATCCTTCACGGACCTGCTGGCGATATCGGCCAAGGACCGCTTAACGGACCAGGAGAAAACGTACCTGGAGATGCTCGACCGTCAGTCGCAACGCATGCGACTCCTCATGCAGGACCTTCTGGTTTTTGCGGAAATCGCGTCGCGCGACCAGCCGCTGGAAGAGGTCGACCTCGCCGCCCTGCTTCAGGACGTGCTCGGCAACCTGCAGGCGGAAGTCACTCACTCAGAAGCCAAAATAGAAATCGGGAAACTCGGTTCCGTCAAAGGCAGGAAGTCCCGATTGATGCAGCTCCTGCAGAATTTGATTCAGAACGCGTTGAAGTACCGCAAAAAAGATGTTCCTCCCCTTATCCTGGTCGACTCTCACCTGGAAGCCGATGGCACGCTGTCTCTTTCGGTGAAGGACCATGGGATCGGGTTCGACCAGAAGAATGCCGACGAGATCTTCGAACCGTTCCGGCGCCTGCATGGAAGTGGAAGTGCGTACAAGGGAACCGGAATGGGGTTGGCGATTTGTCATCGCGTGATGGCCGACCACGGTGGGTCCATCCGGGCTGTCAGCAAGCCGGGGGAGGGGGCAACTTTCTATGTGACTTTCCCTTCCGGGACGGCGCGTTCCGGTCACGCCTGATCAAATGCCGGGCAATTCACCCGAAAGCAGCCCCGCCATGCAAAGAACCATTCCCTGCCTGTGGTACAACGGCGACGCCGAAGAAGCGGCTAAGTTTTACGTCTCATTGATTCCCGACTCGCGCATCGCCGCGGTCAACCAATCCCCGGCGGACTGGCCGAGCGGAAAGGCCGGCGACGTCCTGACGGTGGAGTTCACGCTGGGGGGGACGAAGTACGTGGCGATGAACGGCGGGCCGGAGTTTCCGTTCACCCTGGCCGTGTCAATCCAGGTGCCCTGCGACGATCAGGCGGAAATTGACCGCCTGTGGACGGCGTTGATCAAGGACGGCGGCCAGGCCGTGCAGTGCGGTTGGCTCAAGGACCGGTGGGGACTTTCTTGGCAGATTTTCCCGAAGCGCCTGACCGAACTCATCGCCGACAAGGACCGAGCCCGCGCCAAACGCGCCTTCGACGCCATGTGCGAGATGGTCAAGATCGACCTCGCGGCCGTGGAGAAAGCGGCGAACGCCCGATAACGCTCCGAAGGAAAAAGGGCGGCCCCTAC
>JBBRXR010000086.1:0-6502 GCA_038238485.1 Elusimicrobiota bacterium
AGACCGGCCGGTCCGCCGCCGATGATGAGCGCGCGCGGCTTCATGGTTTTTCCCCCGCGAGCGACAGGCGGAACCACGGAGCGCCGCTGGCGCGAAGATAAGGCAGTCCGGCGGTGACGGCGAAATCCTGAAGTTCCTCGCGGGTGAACGCGCGCTGCACCGAGAGCGGCGCGTCGTGACGCACCACGTGGTTGCCCGTCAGGAGCGCCAGCGACTTCACGGCCCAGTACGACGCGGCGTTTCGAGCGAGGTCGCTCACAATCACGCCTCGACGGGCCATCTGGTCGAAAAGCTGGAGAATTTCCTGGATGCGCGGTGTCGGCACGTGGTGAAGGAAGAGAGACGCGGTAACGTAATCGAAGGTTTCTCCGGCGTCGCGCAGGGCAAACACGTCCTGGCAGCGGACGTCCACTTCGGGAAACTCGCGGGCGTTCGCGCGCGCGATACCGGCGATCCCAGGCATCAGGTCGAGGGCCACGATCCGCACGCGGCGGTTGAATCGCCGCGCCCACCGGGCGATCGCCATCGGAATTTCCGCGCCGCCGGTGCCGACGTCGAGAATGGAGATAACGGTTTTGGCGGGCCAGCGTTTCGACCAGGCCGCGAGGCGCTGGGTCACGATGTCCGCGCCGCCAAAGTGGCGGGCGGTCATGCCGAGAAACGCGAGGGTGCGGCGAACGACCGGTTCATCGAACGTCATCGTGTCCATGAGCTCGAGACGGTCGACGCGCGAGCTCAGGTTGGGCGTCATCAGAATTCCAGCAACGCGGCATGCGCGGAAAAGCCCGCGCCGAATGACGCCATGACGGCGTACGTACCGGGCTCGGTCACCCGAAGAAGACTTTCGGCGAGCACGAACAAAACGGTGGGCGACGACATGTTTCCGAAGTCCCGCAGAACGGCGCGGGCGCTCGTCAGGGCGCCGGGGCGCAACTGCAACGCGCGCTCGGCTTCATCCAGCACCCGGCTCCCGCCGGCGTGCATCACCCAGCGCGCGACGTCTCGCTGCGTCAGGTCGGCGTTGCCCAGCAGGCGGGCGGCCACCGCGGCCAGCGCTTCTCCCGCGTGTTCGGGAACGGTGCGGTCGAGAACGTTCTTCAGCCGGCCGTTGTCGGTGCGGAAGCGGAGCGTGTCGCGCCATTCCGGTCGCGTCTCGCTGGCAAATGACCGCACGCGCGCGAGCGATTTCCCGTTGCCGCCGGGACCGTCCGACTGCAAGATGAGCGCCGCGGAACCGTCGGCGAAAATGGCGTTCGACACGATGATGCCAGGATCCTCGTTCGAAAAGATGGCCGCCGAGCAGATTTCCGTGCAGACCACCGCGGCGGTGGAGCCCGGGTTGGCCTTGAGGAAATTCGAGGCCTGCTCGAGCGCGGGCAAGGCCGCGCCGCAACCCATGCCCACGACGTCGGCCAACCGGACGTCGCTGCGAAGCTGCGCGTGCTCAACGATGTAAGCGGAGAGGCCCGGGCAGAGGTAACCAGTGCAGGTGGCGGCGGCGACGAAATCGATGGATGCCGCCTCCACGCCGGCGGAGCTCAGCGCGCGCTGAAGCGAGCGCGCCGAGAGCTCAACGGCGGCGCGCTCAAAGCGGGCGTTCACCTTGTTGAGGTCCGGTTCCAGGCATTCCTCGAGCGACGAAAGGGCGAAGTGGCGGGTGCGGATCGCGTCGCCGCGCATGGAGCGGCGATAGAGCTCCTTCGCGCCCTCGCCCAACGGAAAGCGTTTCAGTATAAAATCGAGCACATCGGATTGAGGAACGCGCAACGCCGGAACGGCGGTGCCGATGCCCATGACCGCGGTGGCGGGCGTGACGGCGGGATCTAACGTGGCGAACGAGGAATGTGTCGTCATTGGAAAAGATTTTTCCGAGGGAAGACTAACATTTGGCGCGACGGGCGTCAGGAAGGAGGATCATGAGCACCTGGCTGATGAAGAGCGAACCGGACGTATTTTCGATCGAGACCCTGAAGAAAAAGGGACACGCGCCGTGGGACGGCGTGCGCAACTATCAGGCACGCAACTTCATGAAGGACATGAAGGCGGGCGACGTGGTGCTGTTCTATCACTCGAGCTGCCAGCCGCCCGGCGTCGCGGGCCTCGCCCGCGTAAAAAAGGAGAGCCATCCCGACCCGACGGCGTGGGACAAGAAAAGCGATTACTTCGACCCGCGCTCCACGCCGGAGAAGCCCCTCTGGTTCATGGTGGAGGTCGCCTACCTCGAGACCTTCCCCCACTTCGTCTCGCTGGAGGAACTCAAAGCCGACGGGTTCCTGGCGGGCATGCGGGTCACGCAGAAAGGCTCGCGGCTGTCCGTTCAGCCCGTGGAAAAGAAACACTTTGACCGCGTGGTGGCCCTGGGGCGGGGCCGCTGATTTGCCCCTGAAACCCGACGCGTTCTTGACAATTTCCGCAAGACCGGGTAGGTTGGTCTTAGCGGTGAAACGAAGAGAGTTCTCGACGGTAACCGCGATGGCCTCCCAAGCATCGAATGAGGTACCCATGAACCAGACATTGGCCCAGATGAGTAAGGAATACGTCAAACGCTTGAAGAGAAAAATGAAGCTCTTCAAGGACTACCCGGAGCTGTTCCAGGATGAAGAGTTCTCCGCCCGCTACGTGGATGAAGGGGACCGTCTCGCGACGCTCGCCGCCCTCTATGAGCGTCTCGGAAAGTCCGCGGAACGGCCGCGCCTTCGTCGCCGCGCCGCCTAGTTCAAACGCTTGATGAACGCCTGCCCCTGAGGGCGCTTCTCCGCCTTTGGCGGTTCCCTTTCCTTCCCTTTCCCGCGTCCCGCGGGTTCTTTCCTTCGGCTATTTCCCCCAAAATGTTAAACCGCACATTCAACTTCCCAAGGAGATACCCCTATGGACAATGAGAATGTCGGCACCGGCGCCTGCGGAATGATCAACTCCGCGCTTTCCAAAATCAGTTTTCTTCCGCCGCTCCTCGCGCGGATCATCATCGGCTTTATCTTTGTCCAGTCCGGCTGGGGCAAGCTGCACCACCTCGACAAGGTCGTTGAGTTCTTCACCCAACTGGGCATCCCGGCGCCGGGCATTCAGGCGCCGTTCGTGGCGGGCGTCGAGTTCGTCTGCGGATTGCTGGTCCTGATCGGGCTGGGAACGCGCTTCGCGTCCGTCCCGCTCATCGGCACCATGGTCGTCGCGATTCTGACGGCCAAGATGGAAGACATCCACGGCCTTGGCGATCTCTTCGCGACGTCGGAATTCCTCTACATCGCGCTGCTTCTGTGGCTGACGGTGGAAGGGGCGGGTTGCCTGTCGATCGACACGATTCTTCACAAGCGCTGCTGCGCCCGGAAGAAAGAAGCCTAGACGGTTTCGACTGTTTTTTGGGCGGGGGCGCGGGCCGAGGACGGCTCGCGTTCCTGAAGCTGGGCGATGGACCGTTCGATGAGCAGGTCCAGCGTCCAGTCGATCATGATGCGGATCTTGTTGCTCAGTCCGACGATCTTCGAGAGATAAAGGGTTCGCCACACGAACCAGCCGAGAAAGCCCGTGAGCTTGACGCCGAGCAGGTCCACCGCGGCGTAATGTTCTCCCACCGACACCAGCGCGCCGAAGTTGAAATACGAAAACGGTTTCACCGGCTCGCCCCGCAGTAACGCTGAGAGCGACTTCGCCAGATAATCTCCCTGCTGGAAGGCCACCTGCCCGATGGGAGGAAGCTGTTTGCCGCTGGCCTTGTCCGTCGTCGCCGCGGAATCCCCCAGCACATACATCTCCGGATGTTCCGGAACGCGCAGGAACTCATCGACGGCCACGCGGCCCGATTTGTCGAGCGGCAGGGCGCACGCCTTGAGAAGCGGCGACGGCTGGACGCCCGCGCACCAGAGCGTGGTGCGCGTCGCGATCGGATCGCCGTCCTTCATTACCACCGCGTTCGACTTCACTTCCATCACCCGGTTGTTGAGCACGAGCTTCACGCCGAGGCGATGAAGCTGCTTGGTCGATTCGCGCACGACTTTTTCGGGCCAGCCCGGCAGGATCTGCGTGCCCGACTGGATGATGCTCACTTCGGGCCACGCCTTGGGAATCTCCGGGTAGCGCTTGAGAAGGACCTCGTGAATAAGATCGTGGATCTCGGTGGCGATCTCAACGCCGGTGGGCCCGCCGCCCACGACCGCAAAGCGCAGGAGCTCGCGGCGGATCGTTTCGTCGTTCACCACGGCGGCGCGCTCGAAGCAGTCGATGATGCGGTTGCGCACCTTCATGGCGTCGGTGAGTTCCTTGAGAAAGAAAGCGTATTCCAGGCAGCCCTTCGTGTTGAAGGTCTGATTGACCGAACCGGGCGCGAGCACGAGATAGTCGTACGACAGGTTGACGTCCGTTCCGCTGACCCCGGGCGACTTCTCGTCCTCATCCAGATGGATGTGCATGCGCGCCACTTTCGCGGCGGGGTCGATGGCGACGATTTCCCCTTTCTCGTAACGCACGTTCGTGGTCTCGAAGATCCGGCGGAAGGAATGCGTCACCTGCCGCGTCTCCACGGTGCCGACGGCGGCGCTGGGAAGCAGCGGCGGAAACAGGAAGAAATTCTTTTTGTCGATCAGCACGATCTCGAGGTGCTGGTGGTGGCCGAGCTTGCCGTCGAGCCCCAGCGCCGTGTAAAGGCCCGCGAAACCGCCGCCCACGATCACGATGCGCGTGGGCTTCGCTTTCTTCCAGCGCTGGTGAAACCACATCTGAAAGAGCGGCGGGAGCGTGAGCGCCACGAGGGCGGCCGCCGACGCCAGGCCGATGTAACCCGCCGTGGCCTGCGAGAAGCGCAGGAACGGGGCGGTGATCCAAATGAACTGGTTCAGGAGCGCCAGGAACGTGCAGGAGAGCAGGAGAAGGCTTTTCATGCGGCGACGCAGCGACGTGCGCTTGAAGAGCAGGCGCGCGATGAGATAGATGACCGCGTAGCCAACCGCCTGGAAGAAGTACACGAGGATGTAGAGGTTCCGGTTGTACTGCCAGAGCGCCCAGAGGTCGTCGCCCAGAAGCTGGCAGAACTCCGACGGCCGATGGGTCTTGAGGATGCCGAAGGTCGCCGTCCAGCTCCACGCCAGGAGCGCCACGCTGACGAGGATGCCGAGCGTCGAGAGCAGTTTAAAGCTCATGGGCGCGTTCTTGAGGGGGTACCGATCAGTTTTGGGCAGGTGCATGATGATGGGCGAGA
This sequence comes from Elusimicrobiota bacterium, assembly GCA_038238485.1. Lineage (GTDB taxonomy): Bacteria > Elusimicrobiota > Elusimicrobia > F11 > F11 > JBBRXR01. The sequence continues at coordinate 5,189 of JBBRXR010000086.1, forward strand.
TTATATGTCAATCCGTCCGCGTTTGAGGTCCCATGAGTTCGGAGGCGGTCTCAAGACCGGTGGCCACCTGGGGAAGGATCCCGAGCTTGCGGTAAATGGGCCTCACCGCCTCGCGCAGCGCCGGCAACCGGCCGCGGAACCACAGCGACCCGAGGATGCAGCACACGCCGCCGAGGGCCAGCGTATGAGGCGCGCCGATCTTCTCCGAGAGGCTCCCCGCCATCAGGCAGCCGAAAGGCGTGCTCCCCATGAAGGCCATGATATAGAAGCTCATCACGCGTCCGCGCTTGTCGTCGTCGACGATGGTCTGAAGAATGGTGTTCGACGAGGCCATCTGAAGCATGAACGCCGCGCCTGCAGCCATGATGAGGATCATCGACAGCCACAAGGTGCGCGAGAACGAAAACGCGATGAGCCCCACGCCGAAGGCGCCGCTCGCGAAGCCGATGACGCGGCCGAGGCCCAGGACTGATTTTCGCGACGCCAGCCAGAGCGCGGACATCAGCGCGCCCGCCCCCGAGGCCGACATGAGAAATCCGAGCGTGTGGGGTCCGCCGTTCAACACTTTGCCCGCGAAGATCGGCATGAGCACCGTGTAGGGCAGGCCGACAAGGCAGATGAGCGCCACGAGCCCGATGATCGAGCGCAGGGGCACCGAGCGCGACACGTAGTTCCAGCCTTCGCGCACCTGGCCGACGGCATCCTTCTTCGACGGCGCCGCCCGCCGGGCCACGAGCGTCATCGCCAGCAGCGCGCCGATCACGGCGATGTAACTGACGCCGTCGATCATGAAGCACCAGCCTTCCCCCACCGCGGCGATCAGCACGCCGCCCACCGACGGGCCCACGAGTCGCGCCAGGTTGAACATGGAAGAATTGAGGGCGATCGCGTTGCCGAGGTCTTCTTTGTTCTCGATCAATTCCACCACGAAGGCCTGCCGCGCGGACATGTCGAAAGCGTTGATGAGTCCCTGCACGGCGGTAAGCGCGAGGAGCGAGGGAATGGTGATGCGGTGCGTCAGCGTCAGTGCGGCCAGGGCGAAGGACTCGATCATCGACGCGATCTGCGTGGCGACCATGATGTGGTGTCGGTTGCCGCGGTCGACCAGGACGCCGGCGACCGGCGCCAGCAGGAACGCGGGCAACTGCCCGGCGAAGCCGACCGTGCCGAGCAGGAGCGCCGAACCCGTGAGGCGATAGACGAGCCAGCTCAGCGCCGTTGTCGTCATCCACGTGCCGATGAGCGACACGATCTGTCCGCCGAAGAACAGGCGGTAGTTCTTGTAGCGGAGCGCGCGCATCATGAAGGTGATGG